>NZ_JBSGEZ010000040.1:0-71966 GCF_053603155.1 Nocardia sp. NPDC004260
GGCGACATCGACCGAAACACCTACAAGATTGAGATCGACGTCACCATCAACACCAGTTGACACCAGCCCGACCAGCCTATGTGAGCGGCATTGGGATTAGGGCGCGTTCGAACTCGGCGAAAGCACCCATCACGCTCAGCAGCAAGTTCGCCATCGGCGAGTCCTCCCCCGTGAAGGTCAGCGACTCCTTCACGAACTCCACCCGCACACCCTTGCCAGTCAGGGTGCGCACCAACCGCCGCAGATCATCCAGATTGCGGGCCGGGCGGTCCCTGGAATGCACGATCACGGTGTCGCCCTCGCGGACGAACGCGATCAGCTCGTCCAAGTGGGGGCGTGCGATCGCGGACAAACGCGGCCCGCACAATCGGCTCGGCGCGGCGCTGCAGGTCGGGACGGTCCGGTTCTTGGGTCACTTCCTCACTGAGGATCCCCTCGACCCGGGCTGCCGGTGCCGCACGGGGGCCGGGAGGTTGGTTCGTGGTGACGGTCAGCGGTTGAGGTAGGCGGCCAGGCCACCGAGTTCCTCGTTGGCGATGAATACCGAACCGACGTTGATGATGGCCTCTTCGACGTGGGTGGTGCAGCCCCAGGCCGAGTCGCCCCACGAATCGGCGATCTTCAGCTCGGCCGGCGCGGTGCAGCCGGCGGTGCCGCCGAGCTGGCAGTGCTCAGGGTGCGGCGTGGTGGCCTGTACGGCAGCCGCGGCTCGTATCTGGGCGGCGAGCTCGGCGGCGGCAGCGGCGCGTTGCTCGGCATCGTCGCGCAACTGGCGTTCGGCGCGTACCGCCTGGAGGGTGGCCAGGCGCAGCTCCAGGTGCTGCGCGACCTGGTCGGCGAGATAGCCGAGCACGGTCCTCTGCACCTCGCTCAACTCCCGAGGCATGGCGTCGATCGCGGTAACGGTGCCGAGGTGGTGCCCGTCGGCGGTGACGATCGGGGCGGCGGCGTAGAACCGCAGCCCCAGCTCACCACGTACCAACGGATGATCGAGGGTGCGCGGATCCGTGACCGCGTCGTTGACCACGTACGGGCCCTCGGCGCAGAACGCCGACGCGCACAGTCCCGGTTCCGTGCCGACCTGCGCGACACCATCCAGTCCCTTGGCCGCGGCGAACCAGACCCGGTCGGCGTCGACGATGCTGACCGTGGCGATCGGGGTGCCGCACACCGCTGCGGCGGTCGCCGCGATGGTGTCGAACTGGCCGTCGGTTGGAGCGTCGAGGATCTCGTAACGGCGTACCGCAGCTAGCCGGACGGGGTCGGTGAGGGCGGTTCTGTCAGCGGTGATCGACACGGTGTGGTGCTCGCTTCCCATGGGGGTGTTCAGGCCGGGTCAGAGTACGTGGTTGCGGCGGTCATGCCGCATCCGCTATCGCTGCCGTGATGCCGGCGCGGTCGAGGACTCGGTACACCGTCGGGCGCGACACCTCGAACAGCACCGCCAGTTCGGCGATGGTGTGCTCGCCGGCCGCGTGCAGTTCGAGCAGGTGCGCCTGTCGGGCTTTCGACAGTTTCGGGGCCCGGCCCTTCAACTTGCCCTTGGCCTTTCGATGGCCATGCCTTCGCGGTGCGCATGCGCAGCAGGTCGACCTCGAACTCGGCGAAGGTGGCCAGGATATTGAAGAACATCTTGCCCATCGGGTCGGCCGGGTCGTAAATCATCGTGCCCAGCTGTAGGCGGATGCTGCGGGCGGCGAGGGAGTCACCGATGGCCCGAGCGTCGGGAATCGAGCGTGCGAGTCGGTCGAGTTTCGGCACGACCACGGTGTCGCCGGTGGCGGAGTCGGATACGCGAGCGACACCGAGCTGGTCGACGACCTGATCGCGAAGGGCTGGGGAGGTGCCGGATTCTGTGTCACCCCCGAGCACGAGACACCCCCGACCTGCGAATACGACAGTCGATTCATTGGACACATCCGGACCCTGATCGGTTCCATCACAACAAAATTCACGTATGCTGGCGGTCGCCGAGATGAGCGGGAACCTGGCGCGGCCGGCGCGCACCCCCGACCCCGGCCCGGATCCGCTGGCGGTGGCCGCGATCCTGCTCGATGGCCTCGACGTCGTCGTCGTGGACGTCTCCCCGGCTCCGTGGCGCCGTCGCGGATGCGGGCGGCGCTCGCCCGACACTGGTCAGAAGTCCGGCCTGGAAACTCTGGCGCATTGGCCTTCCCTGATGCCGACCACAAGGTGGCATGGGGCGGTCTGAGGCAGAGCGAAAACGGGGGGTAAACGCGGAGCCTGACACAAAAAACAGGTCAGTCCCGGTCTCAGACCGGGACTGACCTGCTATTTCTGTGGAGCTAAGGGGACTCGAACCCCTGACCCCCACACTGCCAGTGTGGTGCGCTACCAGCTGCGCCATAGCCCCTGGTTGTTGCGCTCCGGGCGTCCCCGCCGCGCTTGAATGAAGTTACACCAACGGTGTGTCGGCAACCAAATCGCCTCGATTCGGGGGTGACAGGAGGCGCCGGTTGAGGTTAGTATCGAACATGTGTTCGAAGCGACTTCGATCGTGCGGGGTGTGGGGAGGTAGGCGGTTGGACGCTCGGGTTGGGCAGAGCAGATGGGGTTGCTGGTTTGTTCGTTCCCGAGTGTCCAGCGGTCGTCTGGTGCGAGTCGGATGTACGTGAGGGTGTGGGCGGTTGCAGTGCCGGACAGGGATGTGCCGATCGGTCGGCACGTTTCGCGGGTCGGAACGAATGCCGAAACAGCCAGCGGTACAGCCGGTCTCGCAACCGGACATGGAGACATCTCGAGGCGCGGTCCAGGACAGGGGGCCGGATCGCGGCGTCGAGTGCGCGGGCCGGGTGGCGGCAGGTGGAGCCGTTGCCCGGCCCCAGACCAACTGAAAGCTCGGCGGATGGCGATCTCGGGGGCTGGGGATGTCGGGTCGCGCCGTCGAGTGGGCCGGGGCGTCGATTTGGTGGAATCGGCGTTCCGGCCCTTCCCTTCGCCGCGAGACCGCATCGCCTTGCCGAGTCCGTGGCGGATCGGCGCTTCGTGAGGGAGGTCACCGGATCCTGGTCTACCGGGAACAGCGCAGGCGTGCGCTGCTCACCGGGTGAGCGAGACCACCCAGTTCTCGTCGTTGGTGTCGACCTTGGTCGTGCCGTCGAAGACCGCGGGTGTGGCCGCGGAGCCGCCCAGTGCCGCGCCGAGCGCCGCCGCCTGCGCCATGGCGCTGCTGCGGGCGGACTCGACCTTGGCACCGGTGGCGATGCATTGCCGCACGGACTCGGCGGCTCCGGCGTCGCCCGCTATAGCGGCGAGTTCCTCGTTGCTCAGGTCGTCGCCGCCTTCGCTGGGGCGCTTGGTAGTGAACAATTCGGTGTGGAACTTGGAGTAGACGGGGCCCGAACCCGCCTCGGCCACACACTGGTTCGCCGCGACGGCGCGGGTGGAGTAGTCCTTGCTCCGCGAGCGGGCGTCGAGGAAGTTCACCAGGCGATAACGGACCGCCAGCGCGCCCTCATCGATCTTCTGCGCGATCTCTTGACCGTAGATGCGCTCCAAGCTGCCACAGCCGGGGCACAGCGGGTCCTCGAAAATGTCGATGGTCTTCTTCGCGTCCGGGCGGCCGAGCAGGATCGAACCGTTCTGCTCGAGCACCGAGTGCACCGCCTCGTTCCGCACCGAACCGTAGCCGTCGTTGCGGACGGCCGCGTCGTCCCGCCCCCAGCGGATCGCCGCGATGACGATCACCACGATCAACACGAGAGCGACCGCACCGAGCGCATAGGTGGTCGCACTGGACATCGGCCGGGGTGTGTACTTCGAACGCGATTCGTTCACATTGACACTTTGCCGCAACGAACCGCCATCCCCGCCGCCGGGCTACCGATCCGACCTCCGATGGACACCCGCGCGCACCGGACCTGGTCAGCGGCAAACGGCACGGCCACGCGTCCGGTTCGGTCCTCGCACTTCCATCGCTCGACAGCGCATGGAATGCGGCTATCGTCGCCGACCTTGTATCGGCTCGGCAGCGATGGCTCCGACGGCCGCGTTCCGGTGCCCAGCGGCGCGGCACTCGTTGCCGCCTGCCGGCTTCGTCTGTCTCCCGACCGTGGCGGGTTCCCCGATGCCATCGGCCGCTGTACGAGTGAGAGCCGGGCGACCCGCGCGCGACCACGGTGGTGACCGCATGTCACCGACCGGACAACCACGGCGGCCGCCACCCTGAGCCTGGCGACGAGGTCAGCGGTGCCGCTGGACGGGCGCGCTGCCGCAAATGACACCGGTGACGGCTTCAGCGTCCGCGGCGGGTGCGCCGTACCGGCCGCGGACGTTTGCCACGGGACATCGGTCGCCCCGACACCCCCGGGTTTTCAGCTCCGTCCGAGTCGGCGACCGCCGTACCCGGCACCGCCCGCACAGGTCCGGCATCGGCCGCCGTACCACGACGATCACCGCTCACAACCGACGGAGGGCTCACCGTGCCACCGGATTCAGCAGCCGTCCTGACGCCACTCGTCGTCGATCGGCGACGACCGGCCGCCGCACGGGAATCTTCGACGCCCGCTGCGCGATCACCCGGAAGCTCGGCAGACTCGGCCACCGCCGGCACCGGGCTGTCGGCGATCGGCGCGCCGGACACCTCGTTCAGCGCACGCTCGATACGAGCAGCGCGCCGCTCGGTGTCGTCCGCTCCGCCGGAATGTTCGGACGGGCTCTCCGAAGGAACCGAACTCCCCCGCCGCAACGGCTCGGGCACCACAGCCCAGACGAGCGCGGCGACAGCGAGCAAAGCGCCGGTCACACCGAGCGCGAGCGCATAGGACACCTGCTGCGCCAAGGCGCCCACGGCGACCGGGCCGATGACGGTGCCGAGGTCGGCGGCCATCTGGAAACCGGCGAGCACCGGGCCGCCGCGCGCCTTGGGCCCGATGATGTCGGCGACGGCCGCCTGCTGGGTCGGCGTGAACATGCCGGACCCGATCCCGGCCAGGAACGAGGTGGCGAGCAGCCACGGGAGGTCGGTCGCCAGGCCGAGCCCCGCTGTTCCCGCCGCACACACCAGCGAGCCGACGATCACGAACGGTTTGCGGCCCCACCGGTCGGACAGTCGCCCCGAGGCGAACAGCACCGCGACGTTCCCCGCGGCGAACACCGTCAACGCTACACCGGCCATACCCGGCGCCTGGTGCAGCACCTCGACGACGAGCAGCGGCACCAACGCCATCCGGACACCGAACACGGCGGCCCCATTGGCGAAATTCGACAGCAACACCGCCCGGTACTCCGGCCGCGCCAACCCCTCCCGGAAGGACATCATGCGAACACCGCCGACGGGCTCCGGCGCGGCCAGTTCCGAATGCCGCAAGCTCAGGTACACCACCACGCTCACGGCGAGCAACGCGACGGCGTAGATGACGAACGGCCAGCGCAGCCCGAGCCCGGACAACCCGCCACCGACCAGCGGCCCGCTCACCGAGCCGACCAGGAAGCTGGTCGACCACAACCCGGAGACCCGGCCGCGCTGCTCGGGCGGGGAGATGCGGATGACGAGCGCCAGCGACGACACGGTGAACATGGTCGATCCGATGCCGCCGAGCGACCGCAAGAGCATGAGCTGCCAATAGTTCTGCGCCAACGCGCTGGCGCCGGTGGACACCGCGACGATCAGCAGCCCGCCGAGATAGACCGAGCGCTCCCCCAGCCGCTGCACCAGCCGTCCGCTGAGCGGCGCGAACAGCAACCGCATCAGCGCGAACGCGGACACGATCGCCGAGGCGGCCGCCACGCCGACGCCGAAGCCGCGCGCGAACTGCGGCAGCACCGGGGCGACCAGACCGAACCCGATGGCGATGACGAACGCGCCCCCGACCAGCACCCAGATCTCGGTGGGCAGGGGCTTGGATCTACCGGTCACCGGACAGCGCCTGCCCCACCAATTCCTCCGCGGCCGTCTGCACCTCGGCGAGGTGCTCCGGGCCGTGGAACGATTCCGCGTAGATCTTGTACTTGTCCTCGGTGCCGGACGGGCGAGCGGCGAACCACGCGTTCTCGGTGGTCACCTTGAGACCGCCCAGCGGCGCTCCGTTGCCCCGCGCCCTGGTGAGCACGGCGGTGACCGGCTCCCCGGCGACCTCCTTCGTGGTGATCATGTCCGGAGTCAACTTCGCGAGCAGCTCTTTCTGTTCCGCGGTGGCCGGTGCGTCGATCCGCGCGTAAGCGGGGCTGCCGTAGCGGCGTTCGAGTTCGACGTAGCGCGCCGACGGGCTCTGCCCGGTGACCGCGGCGATCTCGCCCGCGAGCAGGGCGAGCAGGATGCCGTCCTTGTCGGTGGTCCAGACCGTGCCGTCCATCCGCAGGAACGACGCGCCCGCGCTCTCCTCGCCGCCGAAGGCCAGGCTGCCGCTGAACAATCCGGGAACGAAGAACTTGAACCCCACGGGCACCTCGTGCACGTCGCGCCCGAGCACGGAGACCACCCGGTCGATCATCGACGACGTCACCGCGGTCTTGCCGATCTTGGTCAGCGCGTCCCAGCCCATCCGGTTCGCGACCAGGTATTCGATGGCCACCGCGAGGAAGTGGTTCGGATTCATCAACCCGCCGTCGGGCGTGACGATGCCGTGGCGGTCGGCGTCGGCGTCGTTGCCGGTGGAAATGTCGTAGTCGTCCTTGATCGCGATCAGCGAGGCCATCGCGTAACGGGAGGACGGGTCCATCCGGATCTTGCCGTCGCTGTCGAGCGTCATGAACCGCCAGGTGGGGTCCACGAAGGGATTGACCACTTCGAGCTCGAGGTCGTAGCGCTGGCCGATCTCCTCCCAATAGTCGACGCTTGCGCCGCCCATCGGGTCGGCGCCGAGGCGGATGCCCGCGCCGCGGATCGCGTCCAGGTTCAGCACGTTGGGCAGGTCGTCGATGTAGTGGTCGAGGTAGTCGTAGCGTTGCACGCCGGTGGCGAGCGCGCGCTCCAGCGTGGTGCGCTTGACCCCGGTGAGCCCGGCGCACAGCAGTTCGTTCGCGCGTGCGGCGATGGCGTCGGTGGCCGTGTTGTCGGCCGGGCCGCCGTGCGGCGGGTTGTATTTGAAGCCGCCGTCGCGGGGCGGGTTGTGCGACGGGGTGACCACGATGCCGTCGGCCTGATGCTTGGCGCCGCCCCGATTATGGCGCAGCACAGCATGACTCAGCGCCGGCGTGGGGGTGTAGCGGTCGCGCGCGTCGATCACCGCGGTGACGTCGTTGGCGGCGAGCACCTCCAGCGCTGTGGTCCAGGCGGGCTCGGACAGCGCGTGCGTGTCCCTGGCCAGGTAAACCGGCCCGGTGATGCCGCGGGTGGCGCGATACTCCACGATCGATTGGGTGATCGCGAGGATGTGTGCCTCGTTGAAGGCGCCGTCCAGGCTGGAGCCGCGATGTCCCGACGTGCCGAACGTCACCCGCTGGGCCGGATCGTCCGTGTCCGGAACACCGCTGTAGTACGCCGTCACCAGGTGTGCGATGTCTTCCAGATCGGTGGGACGTGCGGCACGCCCGGCTCGATCGTGGGCCATGCTCGGGTCTCCCTTCCGTATCGGCTGCGCCCGGCTCGTCATCAGGATCATGTCCACGACCGCCCGGTCACCGCCGACCCCACGGCCACGTCGTTCGTGTCGGCCGCCGGCCGGAACGTCTCGCAGCCCTCCATGCTGAACGTGGTCGGCACGGTGCGGAAGCCCGCTTCCGCGGCGGCGAGCGGTCGGTCACCCGCCGGCGCGCCGCTCAGATCGCCGAGCCGCGCCGAACCGACAATGGTAACGGCCGACGTGCCCGGCGGCATCGGCGAGGCGAAATCCGCTGGTGCCGCCAGGGCTACGGGAGAACCGGCCGGTGCATCGGGCTTGCCGCGGGGTCTGGTCATCGCTCACCTTCCTGCCACTGGTCCACCGGTGCCAATGTGACGTTGACCGAGGTGAACAGTTCGGCGTTCCGCTCGACGAAGGCGCGCAGGCGTTCGAAATCGTCGACCAGCACCAGCATCAGCGGAAGGTGGTCGGCAATGTCCAGGATCCGGGTGGTGTGCACATGCGAGGACGCGCCGTATCCCTCGATGCCGCGCCACACGCTGGCGCCCGCCAGGCCACTGTCCCTGGCCCGGCGCACGATCTCGTGATACAGGGGCGTGTGCCGCCACTTGTCGTCCTCGTCGAGCAGCACGGTGAGCCGTGCCGCGGGCCGCCACCGTCCCGCCGCGGCGGCATCCGCTTGCGAACCACTCATGCCTGCCCCCTTCCGTCGTACCGTTCCCGTCGATCGCCGAGCCGAACCAGGTACTCACCGTGCCATGCCCGCGCCGGGCTCCGACGCCCCGGCTACGCCACCGCCACCCCCGAGGCGGACGAGCGCGGGTAGTGCCGCGCCCGGTCCGAGGAGTCTACGAACCTCGCGGGTGGGGTGGAGAAGGTGGTGCGACCGCCGGGTGCGCCGATACCGAGAAAGGTGCACAGCAGCCTCCTGGCTACCCACACCGAAGCGGTCGGAATCATCGGGTTTCCGATTGCAAAGCATCCCATGACATTTACCGCGTACGCCGGGTAGAGGACCGCCCACCTCTGCACGAGACCGGATCGAGCACAATGCCGATGGCGTTCAGCAAAGCCCGCCACATCTGCTTACCTCGTATTTTGCACCAATAATGGTGATTCGGGAGCGCTTTGCCGTGTGCGGCGGACGAGTACCGCGTGTCGTGCGCGATGCTCGGCGACGGGCTCCGCGATCCGGATCATTGCCGCGGCCCATGGCGGAAGATTCGTCCCCACACCGGAGTAGACCGCCAGCACTGGCCGATCGGGCAATCGCAGAGCACAGTCCCGCCACCCCTCCTCGCGAGGCACCGCCGCGCTCGCCGACGAACCCGCGATCGCCCGGCTCGGACAGCGACGACGGCCGCCGCCCCCGCGACGGAATCGCGGGGACGGCGGCCGCTGTGCCGGAAACCGGATCGGCGGTGCCGCACTCGGTTCAGTGGGCGAGCACCGGCTCTCCCTCGGCGGGCACCGGCGCCGTGCTCGGCATGAGCACCGCGGTGAGGATGCCGCCCACCACGAAGATCGCCGTGGCCCACCAGAAACTGGTGGTGTAGCTCTCGATCGCGGACTGGGCGACGGTGAGCGGGTCCGGGGTGCGGGCGGACAGGTAGTCCGTGGCCGCGGACGCCGCGATGGTGCTCAGCAGCGCGGTGCCGATCGATCCACCGACCTGCTGGCTGGTGTTGATCATGGCCGAGGCCACGCCGGCGTCCTCGTGCTGCACGCCCGAGGTGGCGCCCTGGAAGGCGGTCGACATCGAACCGCCGAGGCCGAGCCCGAGCAGGATCAGGGCGGGCAGGATGTGGGTGGCGTAGCCGGTGTCCAAACCGATCCGGGTCAGCCACGCCATGCCCGCCGCCGCGATCAGGAAGCCACCGCTGACCACGACCTTCGGGCCGAGTTTCGGCAGCAGCAGCGACGGACCGGTGGTCGAGGAGGCCACCATGGCGGCGACCATCGGCAGGAACGCCACGCCGGTCATGATCGGCGAGTACCCCAGGGTCAGCTGCATGTAGTAGGTGAGGAACAGGAAGATCGCGAACATCCCGATGCCCATGACGAAGACCGTCAGGTAGGAGGTGCCGCGCATCCGGTCGAGCACGATCCGCACCGGAAGCAGCGGGTGCGCGACCCGGGTCTCCAACCAGGCGAACACCGCGATCAGCGCCGCACCGCCGAGCAGGAACGCCAGGGTGACGCCGTTGGTCCACCCGTCCGATTCCGCGTGCGAGAACCCGTAGACGATGCCGAACAGGCCCGCGGTGACCACCACCGTGCCGGGGATGTCGAGCTTGGGCCGCTCGGTGCTCGTGTGCTTGGCCAGCAACAGCACGGCCCCCACCAGGGCGACGGCGGCGAAGGCGAGGTTCACGAACATCACCCAGCGCCACGAGGCCCATTCGGTCAGTGCGCCGCCGAGCAGCAGCCCGATCGCGCCGCCGGTGCCCGCGACGGCGCCGAAGATGCCGAACGCCTTCGCCCGCTCGGACGGTTCGGTGAAGGTCACGGTGAGCAGCGAGAGTGCGGCGGGCGCCAGCAGCGCGCCGAAGACACCCTGTCCGACACGAGCCGCGACGAGCATCTCGAAACTGGTGGCCGCGCCACCGACGGCGGAGGCGACCGCGAAGCCGACCAGACCGATGATGAAGGTGGTGCGCCTGCCGAACAGGTCGCTGAGGCGTCCGCCGAGCAGCAGTAGGCTGCCGAACGCCAGTGCGTAGCCGGTGACCACCCAGGAGCGGTCGCCGTCACTGAAGCCGAGGTCCTGCTGAGCAGCGGGCAGGGCGATGTTCACCACGGTCGCGTCCAGCACCACCATGAGCTGAGCGACGCCGAGGACGGCCAGCACCCACCAGCGCAGGGCGTGCGAGCCGCGCCGCCCACTTCCCGTTCGCTCCGGGGCCGGGGCCCCGCGGTCGATCGCGGTAGTCATGTGTACCCTTTGTCTCGAGCATTGATCCGGAGGATGCTCCTCCGCTACTCGAAGAAGCTATCACGATAACGGAGACAACACCTCCGGTTAATCCCCGATGTTGATAGAATGGCGGTGTGAATCACGCCACGGTCGCCTCTCCACCCCGGCGCCTGCGGGCCGATGCCGCGCGCAATCAGCAGCGGATCATCGCCGCGGCGCGGGAACTGTTCGCCGATCACGGACTCGAGATCACTCTCGACGACGTGGCCGAGCGCGCCGGTGTGGGCGTCGGCACGGTGTACCGCCGCTTCGCGAACAAGAAGGAACTGATCGTCGAAGTCTTCGACCAGAACCTGAACGATTTCGCCGACGCGGCCGACGCCGCCTACCGGCATCCAGATCCCTGGTTCGGACTCGTCGAGTTCTTCGAATACGCGTGTCGGCACATGGCCACGAATCGCGGATTCAGCGAAGTGATGCTGGAACTCGAAGACGACGAGACCGACCGATTCGCGGTCGTGCGCGATCGCATCAAGCCGAAGGTGCACGCCATCTGCGCCCGCGCCCGCGACGCGGGCGTGCTCGCCGACGGCATCGAGCCCTCGGATTTCTTCGCGCTGGTGCACATGGTCGACGGTCTCGCCGAGTTCGCCAGGCCGGTCAATCCCGATGTCTGGCAGCGGTATATGGCCATCATGCTGAACGGCGTGCGCGGCGACAAGACGCCGCGTCAGCATCTCGTCGTCCCCCCGCTGAGCGACGACGAGGTCGAGCAGGCCAAACAACAGCTGACCTGCAGCTGGCGCAAGAGGTAGCGAAAACGAACCGCAAGTAGCGCGGGTCACACACACTCCCGTAGAGTTGGACACATGACCAATTCGTGGGTGAACTGGGCCGGCGATCAACGCTGCGCACCCGCACTCTTCGCCACGCCGCGCTCCATCGGCGAACTGGCCGGCCTGCTCGCCGACGCCGAAGCCGACGACCGGACCGTGCGCGTCGCGGGCAGTGGGCATTCGTTCACCGACGCCGTCCTGACCGACGGCACCTTGCTGAGCCTGGCGCACCTGAACCGCGTGCTCGACGTCGACCGGGCGAACGGCCTGGTCCGGGTGGAGGCGGGCATCAGCCTGAACGCCGCCAGCACCGCCCTGCACGATTACGGCCTCGCCTTCCCGAATCTGGGCGACGTCGACGTGCAGACCGTCGCGGGCGCCATCGCCACCGCTACCCACGGCACCGGCGCGACTTTGCAGAACCTCTCCGCCGCGGTGCATTCAGTGGAACTGATGCAGGCCGACGGAACCCTGGCGGAACTGAACGAGCAGACCGATCCCGACGGTTGGCGCGCGGCGCGCGTCGGCATCGGCGCACTGGGCGTCGTCACCGCCCTGACGCTGCGGATGGTGCCGTCCTTCGTGCTGGAGGGCATCGAGCGACCGATCCCGGTGGAGGACGTGCTCGCCGATCTGGATTCGTTCGTCGACGGCAACGAGCATTTCGAGTTCTACATGTTCGCGCACAGCCCGCTGGCGATGACCAAGCGCAACAATCGCGTGCTCCTGCCCGAACAGCCGCGCCCCAAAGCGGTGGACTGGTTCACCGACATCTTGTTGTCCAACTACCTGTTCGACGCGCTGTGCGGCCTGAGCCGCAGGCAGCCGCGCCTGCTCCCGTCGATCCAGCGCAGCGCCGCCTACGCGGGCAGCTACCGGCGTCAGGTGGACCGCTCCTACCGGGTGTTCGCGTCGCCGCGCCTGATCCGCTTCACCGAGATGGAGTACGCGATCCCGCGCGAGCACTCCGTCGACGCGATCCGCGAGATCAAGGAACTGTCCACTCGATTCGACACCCCGATGCCCATCGAGGTGCGGTGGGTCGCGCCCGACGACGCGTTCCTGTCCCCGGCGGCCGGCCGCGACACCTGCTACATCGCGGTGCACCAGTACCGGGACATGGAATTCGAGCCATACTTCCGCGCCTGCGAAGCGGTTTTCGACCGCTTCCAGGGCCGCCCGCACTGGGGCAAACGCCACTTCCAGACCGCCGCGACGCTGCGCGGCCGCTATCCCGACTGGGATCGGTTCGCCGAGGTGCGCCGCCGCTTCGACCCGAAAGGGCGTTTCGCCAATCCCTACCTCGACCGGGTACTCGGCCCGGTCGGCTGAACCCGGCGCACCGTGGGCTTCACTCCGGTCGATCGGCGAGGAGTTCCGCGACCAGACGGGGCACGGCCGTGCCGATGGGTTCGCGGATGATCTCGGTGGCCATGGCGTCGTACGGCGTCGGCTCGGCGTTCACGATCACCAGATCCGCGCCGCTGCGCACGGCGATGGAGCACATCGACGCGGCGGGCTCGACCTGCAACGACGTTCCGATGGCAAGGAAGATGTCGCTCGTCTCCGCGGTGAGCGCGGCCTTGGCCACGGTGCGGCGGTCCATCTGCTGGCCGAACATCACGGTGGCGGATTTGAGGATGCCACCGCAGCCAGGACACGGCGGGTCGGGTTCTCCCGCGGCCACTCGCTCCAAGGTGGCGGACATCGAGGTCTGGTAATCGCATTCGATGCAGACCACCTCGAACATGTTGCCGTGGATCTCGATCACCCGGTCCGGCGATGACCCCGCCCGCTGATGCAGGCGATCGATGTTCTGGGTGATGATGGTGACCGTCCGCCCGGCCCGCTCCAAGTCGGCGAGCGCGTTGTGCGCGGCGTTCGGGACGGCCTGCCAAGCCGGATTGTCCCGCCGCGCGAGCCAGGCGCGTTCCCGCAAGCCGCGGTCGGCCACGTAGTTCTGATAGGTCGACAGCAATTCGGCGATCGAATCCTTCGTCCACACCCCGCGCGGGCCGCGGAAATCGGGGATGCCGGAATCGGTGGAGATGCCCGCGCCCGTGAGTACTCCGATCCGGCCGGTACGACTGCGCCACTCGGTCGTCATATCTGCACAGCCTAGGGGCAGCGACGAGATCGGACACGAATAGACGATGAGAGATTGTTAGGGTTATCATCTCATTATATGAGTTCGGCCGATCAAGGGAGATCACGATGACCGCGTCCGTCGCACACGAATCCACCGGCGCGCGTACGCTGCCGCCCCGCCGCCCGATCGAACCGGGAACCCGCATGTGGGAACAGACCGGTCTGATCACGTTCTCCCTCACCGCGGGCTCGGCCTTCCTGTTGCAAACGATGGAACCGACCATCTCCGCGGTGGTGGACGAGTACTCCACCTTCCGCACCGATCCGATGGGACGCGCCACGCGCAGCCTGGCTTCGGTGATGATGTGGGTCTACGGCGGCGACGAGGCGCTCGCCGAGGCCGACCGCCTGCGGGAGCTGCACGCGTCACTGAACACCACCGACGCCAACGGCGTGCGCCACACCGCGCTGTCCAGCGCCCCGTGGGCCTGGGTGCTGCACACCGGGACGTTCGCCTTCACCGAAAGCGCCAAGTACTTCGCCAAGCGCCCGCTCACCGCGGCGGACAAGGAAGCGTACTTCCAGGAGACGCTGCAGCTGTTGCGCAATTTCTCGGTGGCGCCCAAGCAGATCCCGGCGAACTACACCGAATTCGAGAAGTTCTTCGACGACACCGTCGCCAACCATCTGGTCGCCACCGATACCGCGCGCGATTACCTGCGGGTGATCCGCTCCGTCGCGCCACCGAAGCAGCTGCCGCGAGTGCTGCATCCGGCCTGGAAAGCGGCGGTGGCGCCGATCGGCTGGCTGCAGTACTTCGTCACGGTCGGCACCACGCCCGAGGTGGCGCGCCAGAAGCTCGGCCTGACCTGGACCGCGGCCGACGAGCGCAAGCTCCGGGTGCTCGGCTGGCTGATCGCGCGACTGGTGCCGCTGCTGCCGGAGCGGTTGCGCTACTTCCCGATCGCCTATGAAGCCTGCCGCCTCGAACGCGATCGTCAGCGGCTGCGCAAGATGATCGACCTGCGTCCGATCTGATACGCCTTCGGGAAATAGTCCCTTCTCGATGGACATGGGCGGCGGGCGAGACGATTCGACCCCCGCGGCCATGACATTCCGCTGATTCGCACGCGCACCCCGGTCGGCCTCGCATCGACCGGGGTACACCTGTCGGCGGCGGAAGAGACCGGAGCGCGTTTCGCCCCGCCGCCGAAACCTCGCGAGCCACAACGTCTCCGGATGTCGCAGGCCTTCCGCGATGCCTTTCGGTGCGCCCCTGCGGGCGAATACTCCCGCGTTACCGTCCAGTCCGCTCCGGCCTGCGGGTACCGCGGTGGCGGCGCGATCTCGGATTCGGGCTCTGACCTGCGATCACCGTACGCGCGCGCACGCGAAGGCACGGCGCGCCGTAACGATTCACGGCTCGCTGGTATACGTATCTCATACGCTCCGAAAGCGTTTCGGCTCACCCAGCCGGGCAGTCGGTCCGGCAGCCAGCACACTTATGCTCCACCTTGCACATCGAAAGGCGTTCCCATGTCCCACAAGCCCAGTGTGCTGTTCGTCTGCGAACACAACGCGGGCCGTTCGCAAATGGCCGCCGGGTTCCTCACCGCCCTCGCGGGCGACCGGTTCGATGTGCGGTCGGCGGGCAGCGCACCGGCCGACACCCTGAACGCCACGGTGGTGGACGCCATGGCCGAGATCGGCATCGATATTTCAGGACACACCCCCAAGCCGCTCACGATGGACGCGATCGGCATCTCCGACGTGGTGGTCACCATGGGCGCGGGCGACGCCTGCCCGTTCTTCCCCGGCATCAGCTACCGCGACTGGATGCTGCCGGATCCCGCCGACCAGTCCCTCGATGTGGTGCGCACGATCCGCGACCACATTCGCATCCTGGTGGAGAATCTCATCGCCGAACTGGTCCCCGCACCCGCGCGGTAGGCGCTGTCCGATTCGTTCAAGACGCGCCCCCGCGGCACTGCCTACGCTGCCGGCATGACACCACAACTGGACGTGATCGGCATCGTCGTCCGCGATATGGCCGCCGCGGTGGCCTTCTACCGCCGCCTCGGTCTCGACTTCCCGGACGGCTCGGAACACGAGGGGCATGCCGAGGCGGCTCTGCCCAACGGCCTGCGGCTCACGCTGGACACCGAAGCCGTCATCCGGTCCTTCCACGCCGACTGGACGCCGTCGACCGGCGCGGGCCGTCTCGGAATCGCCTTTCGCTGCGCCGATCCCACTGAAGTCGACGCCGTCTACGCCGAACTCGTGGACGCTGGATACCACGGCGAACTGAAGCCGTGGGACGCCTTCTGGGGGCAGCGCTACGCGGTGGTGCAGGACCCGGACGGCAACGGCGTCGACCTGTACGCCGCTCTCTAGGACTGGGCGAGGAGCTTTCCCAGCGGGATCCCGGCCAGCGCGCGCACCTCGCGCGACAGGTGCGCCTGATCGGCGAAACCGGTCCGCGTCGCGGTTTCGGCGAGCGGCACGCCCTGGCGTGCCGTCGCCAGCGCACGTTGCAAGCGCAGCACCCGCGCAAGGGTTTTCGGGCCGTAGCCGAAGGCGTCCAGGCAGCGGCGGTGCAGGGTCCGCTCGCCGAGCCCGGACGCGTCGGCGACCGCCGCCACCGGCCACCCGGCGTCGAGCGCGCCGACCACCTTCCGCAGGAGCGGATCGGCCGGTTCGGTCTCGGCCGCGCGCCGGCGCACGATGTGTTCCAGCGCCGCCGCCTGATCTCCGTCGGCCGCGATCCGGTCGACCAGCGGCCGGACCACCGCCGACGGCCATAGCTGAGCCAGATCGACTCGCCGGTCACGCAACTCGCACGCCGGGACGCCGAGCAACGCGGGCGCGGTTCCCGGGAAGAACCGGACGCCGACATACCGATCGCCGGACGTTCCACCGGGATGGTGGGCACGGGTGTCCGGTCCCGCGACGACCAACCGGCCGTTCATCCAGATCAGATCCATGCAGCCGTCGGGCAGCACCGGCAGCGCGGAGCCGCTGCCGTCGACGGTCTTGGTCCACAACACGGCGCCCGCGTGCCTCGACGGCCGCTCGCGGTAGGCGGCATCGTCCATGCCGCCGACGCTACTCCGGGCCTCCGCCGAACACGAACGGCCTGTCTCAAAAATATCGTCTCAATAAGACACTTTATTTGAGATAGCGGTACAGCGTGGCCCGCGAGACACCCAACTCCCGGGCGATATCCGGGACGCTGCGGCGCTCCGTGTCACGCATCCGCCGGGCGAGTTCGATCCGCTCCTCGGTCATCGCCGCGGGCCTTCCCCTGGACGTGGACGCGGGCGGCGTCCGGTCCGCGGGCGCCAACAGCAGGCGCACTCCTTTCAGCACCTCGGCACGCAACTGTTCGACCGGCGCCTCGGCGTACAGCACCACCGGGTCACTGAGCCCCGCCACCGCCTGGGTGGCCCGAACGCGCTCCGCGAAGGTGGCGTCCGGGCCCGCCACCAGGATGTTCGCCTGCATCATGGTCTTGCTGAACCGCTCGAAAATGGTTCCTGGAGCGGCCAATGCCAGGTCCCGGACATTGAGCCGGAGCAGATAGCGATGCGTGAGGAACACGTCGAGCAACCCTTCGATCACGCGACGGCGCGCCTCGCAGGGATCCGGGTCGGCCGCCTCGGCGACGACACGTTCCATGGTGACGAGCAACGGTTCGGCCAAACCGGCGAGGATGTCGTACTTGCTCGGGTAGTGGTACAGCACGCCCGCCTTGGAGATGCCCAGTTGCTCGGCGATCGCGCGCACCGAGGTGCGGTGGTAACCATGCGTCCCGAACAGGTCCATGGCCACCTCGAGGATGCGCGCGCGGGTGGTCGTCTCGTCGCTCACGGTGCAGATCCTACCCGTTGACTGACCGATGGTCAGTGTCCTACAGTCATGCCTGACCAACGGTCAGTCGATACAGGAGGCACTCATGGCCCACGAACCCCGCATTCTCATCTCCGGCGCGAGCATCGCCGGACCGACGCTCGCGTACTGGCTGGTGCGCAACGGCTTCCGGCCCACGGTGGTCGAGCGCAGCCCGGCACTGCGCCCGGGCGGCAACGGCGTCGACATCCGGGCCAATTCGGTGCGGATCGCGGAGCGCATGGGCGTGCTGCCGCGGCTGCGCGAACGAGCCACCGACATCCGCGAACTGACCTTCGTCGACGCCGCCGACCGCCGCGTCGCGGGCATGAGCACCAGCACCTTCAACGGGGACGGCGACCTCGAGATCATGCGCGGCGACCTGGCCCAGGTGCTGTACGAGGCGACCGCCGACGACGTCGAGTTCACCTTCGGCGATTCGATCGCCGCGATCGACCAGCACGAGGGCGGCGTCGAGGTGACCTTCGACAGCGGCGCACAGGCCGAATTCGACTTGGTTGTCGGCGCCGACGGATTGCATTCGCGGACAAGAAATCTCGCCGTCACACCCGAGGCGGACGCGCTGCACCACCTCGGTGTGTACTTCGCCACCGCGCGGATCGACACCGAACTCGGACGTCCGCACTCGGTGACGCTCTACAACACGCCGGGGAAGGTGGCGGGCGTCTACCGCTCGGGGAGCCACGACACCGCGACGGCCTTCTTCGCCTTCCGCGAGGACCGCGTGCTCGAGGTCGACCACCGCGACCAGGATGCCCAGAAAGCCCTGCTGCGGGAGTATTTCGACGACCAGGCCTGGCAGGTGCCCACCCTGCTCGACCAGGCCACCGCCGACGACGGCTTCTATTTCGACGCGGTGAGCCAGGTCCGCATACCGGCCTGGTCGAAGGGGCGGGTCACGCTGGTCGGCGACGCCGGTTACTGCGCGACGCTGCTGTCGGGCGCGGGCGCGGCGCTGGCCATCGAGGGCGCACACCTGCTCGCGACCGAGCTGGCCGCAGCGGGCGGTGACCACCGGATCGCCTTCCACCGCTACGAGCAAGCCCTGCGTCCGACCGTGCTGCGGGCACAGCGTTCGGTGCGGGCGAGCAGTTCCATGCTGATTCCGGCCACCGGCGGCCGCATCTGGTTGCGCAACCAACTGACTCGCCTGATGGTGCTGCAGTCCCTCGCGTCCCGCGTCTACCGGCCGGTCGAGGTGCGCGCCGCCGCCTGAACAGCCGGGCACCGCGCCGGTGGGATCAGCGCTGCGGCGGCGCGATCGGGACGATCTCGCGCGGCACGACGCGCAGATACGGATCACGATGAGCGGCGGCGATCTTCGACTCCGGGTCCCGGCAACCCACGGTGACGTCGCTGTTCGGGGCGGAGGAGAACGTCCACACCGTCACCCATTCCGTCCCGCCGAACGTCTCGGTCTTCTTCGCGTCCGAGGAGCGCAGATCTTCGTTCCGTCCGGAACTATCGGTGACTGTGCAGCGAATACCGCCGACGGCTTGACCCCACGCGGCGGGAGCCCGGATATCGAGCACCGCGTCGGCGGGCACCGGAACTTTCTTTACTTCACCCAGCAAAATCCGCAGCCCGCCGTCCGCCGCCTCGTCGTCGCGCGCTCCGGCCGTCGTAGCCGGAGCGCTCGAGGCGGCGCCGACGGTCGTCGAGGTCGCCGCCGCCCCCTCCGAAGGATCGTCGGAACACCCGGACACAGCGGCGACTACCAGCGCGGCAATCGCCATCCAGCTCAGTTTCACAGTCGGACCTCTCGTCGCGCCCACTCGTCAGGCGGTTGGTTCGAATCAGCCAGGCACTGAGCATGACAACGCGGCAGGGGAAAATCGCGGATACACGCCGAGGAATCGGCAATTGGACCGCAACCGCCCGAATCAGCCCCCAGGAGAAAGAAATAGGGTTGAATTTCGGAATTCGTCACGCCCGGACCCGTGGCCGCGGTCGGTTACTGCATGGGCGGTCGGCTCGCGTTGCACACGGCGGCGACCCTCGGCGATCGGATCGCGGCCGCGGCGAACTCCACGGCGGCCATCCGGCCGCCGACGACCGCCCGGACAGCCCGCGCCACCACGCGGCGGGCATCACGGCGCAGCTGCTGGTCGCTCACGCCGATCAGAACGGCTCCATGCCAGCCGATCGGATCGCGCGGCTGGAAGCGGCCCTGGCGAAGGAATAGAACGGGATTCATCCGATGTTTGCCCTGGGGGTGGCACGTGCCCTGCGTCAACTCGGTTCGTGCCTCCGGGCTACCCGACGGTTTCGGAAAGGCATTTCCCCTGGACCGTCGGGTGCGCATAGTGTGTTCGGTAGGCGATCATCTGGAGGGCCACCATGGCGAACCTGTCGTGGGTAGCGAGGCGCGCGGGCAGAGCGGAGCCCGCTCGTGCCTGACGGTCAGGGAACCTCCAGCTCACGCACACTGCGCGCCACCACCCTCAGCGGCTACCGGGAAGCCGCTTTCACCACCACGCCCGCCGCGCGCGCCACGCTGATCACCCTGGCGCTGCTGATCGCGGTGATCCTGGCCTACGAGGCCAACGCCACCTCGAACGAGACCGTCGACCATGGCTGGTTCGTCGCACTCGCACTGTCGGGCGTCTTCGTCGCGCGAGGGCTGCACCTGCGCAGGCCGATCACGCTTCCGCACCTCACCGCCGCGGTGCTGGTGCTGGCCGTCGCGCATCTGGCCTACCGCGCCGAGCATCCCGACGCCGGGTTCGTGCTGCTGGCCGCCACCGGCTTCGTTCTGATGCTGCCGATAGCCAGCAAACCGCAGCCCGACCAGCTGTACCGAGTGGCCGAGCTGGTCGGCCGCACCGAGGGCGATTCGCTGGCGCCGTTCGCCTTGCACTCGTCGAAGACCTACTTCTTCAACGCGTCGTCGACCGCCGCGATCGGCTATCGCGCTCGCTTCGGCATCGCCGCGGTGGCGGGCGACCCGATCGGTGATCGCGCGGCCTTCCCCGAACTGGTCGCCGCGTTCTCCGACTTCGCGGTCAACCAGGGCTGGCGCGTCGCCGTGCTGGGCGCGAGCCCGGAACTGGCGAACCTGTGGCAGGTATGGGCGCTGGAGCATCGCGGTCTGCACGCGGTACCGATCGGCCGCGACGTGGTGCTCGATGTGGACGAGTTCAACCTGGTCGGACGCAAGTTCCGCAACCTGCGCCAAGCCGTGAGCCGGACCAAGAATTTCGGCGTCACCACCGAGGTGGTGTACGAGTCGGCCCTCACCGAACAACGGCGCGAGGAACTGCTGGCCATCGTCGACGAATGGCGGCGCGGCAGGCAGACCCGTGGCTTCTCGATGATCCTGGACCACCTGCTCGACGGGCGGAATCCCAACATGCTGGTGGTCATCGCCAGCGACGCCGATGGCAACCCCGTGGGCTTCCAGCGCTACGGCATCTCGGACCGGGGCCGGGAACTGAGCCTCGATGTGCCGTGGCGGCGCAAGGACGCACCGAACGGCCTGGACGAACGCATGATCGTCGATCTGGTCGACTACGCCGTCGCGCACGACATCCACCGTATCTCGCTGGCTTTCGCCCCCTTCCCGGAATTGTTCGCCGAGAAGGACAAATCGCGCACGGCCACGCTGCTCTACGTGCTGGTGCACCTCGCCGATCCACTGATCCGGCTGGAATCGCTCTACCGCTTCCTGCGGAAATTCCACGCGCTGTCGGATGAGCGCTACGCCTTGATCCGCTGGCGCGAAGTGGTCATCGCCGCCGCCGCCCTGCTCACCCTGGAGTTCGCCCCGCACCGCCGCGAGTACTGAGCGGCACGGTACCGAGGAGTTCGATGGAACTGACACACAGCGACGTGAAGGCCGCTGCCGAACGGGTGGCCGGGCTGGTCAGACCGGTGGCCGTGGCGCAGGCCGACCACACGGGCGAGCTGTGGTTCGCATTGGAGTTCCTGCAGCACACCGGCAGCTTCAAAGCCCGGGGCGCGCTGAACTTCTTGCTCACGCATCGCGAGAACGGGACGCTGCCTCGGATAGGCGTGACGATCGCCTCGGGCGGCAACGCCGGGCTCGCGTGCGCGTGGGCAGCGCGCAGCCAGGGGATTCCCGCCACGGTGTTCCTGCCGACCACCGCGCCGCGGGTCAAAGTGGACCGGTTGACCTCCTATGGCGCCGACGTCCGCCTGGTGGGGACGCAATACGCCGACGCGCTCGCGGCCAGTCGCGAATTCGCCGACGCCACCGGCGCCCTGCTCTCCCACGCCTACGACAACCCGCTGATCGCCGCCGGTGCGGGCACGCTCATGACCGAGATCCACCAGCGAATCCCCGATCTCGGCGCCGTCGTGGTCGCCGTCGGCGGCGGCGGGCTGTTCGCGGGTGTGGCCACCGCCGCCGATCACTACGGTGTCCGGACCGTCGCCGTCGAACCGGTTCATTGCCGCGCGCTGCACGCCGCGATCGAGGCCGAGCAGGTCGTGGACGTGGAGGTCGACTCGGTCGCCGCCGACTCGCTCGGCGCCCGGCGCGCCTCGGAGCTGGCGCTGACGGCCGCACAGCGCTACGACGTGGCCTCGGTGCTGGTCGACGACGACGCGATCGTGGCGGCGCGCCGCGAGCTGTGGGCGCAGCGCCGCCTCGCCGTGGAGCACGCCGCGGCGACCGCCCTGGCGGCGATACGCGGCGCGGAGCCGGCGTTCCGGCCCAGGCCCGGCGAGCGGGTCTGCGTGGTGCTGTGCGGAGCAAACACCGATCCAGCCGATCTGACCTGCTGAGAAGCCCGCCACGCCGACTGACCGTTCATCGGCGTATTTCCGACGAATCGGACGACACGGGGTTAGGCTCCCGCTGTCCTCTGCGATCCCGACGGAAGGCACACCATGGCGCATACCTCACACATGGTTCCCATCGGCACACCGCTACCCGACTTCGCTCTACCCGATCTCGACCAGCGGATCTACTCCCGCGACGACTTCGCGGACGGACCCGGTCTGCTGGTCGTCTTCGCGTGCAATCACTGCCCCTACGTCAAGCACATCGAGGCCGCGCTCGGCGAACTGGTCGACTCGCTGCCGTCCATGCCGACCGTGGCCATCTGCACCAACGACGCGACCGCCTACCCGGACGACGCCCCGCTGCGGCTGCGCGACCAAGCGATCCGCGCGGGCTGGACGTTTCCCTATCTCGTCGACGAGGAGCAGCACGTGGGGCGGGCCTTCCGCGCCGCATGCACTCCCGATTTCTTCCTCTACGACGCCGACCTCCGACTCGCCTACCGCGGCGCGTTCGACGAATCGACGCCAGGGAACGGCAAACCGCTGACCGGGGACGACTTGCGCAGGGCCGTCGAAGCCGTGCTCGCGGGCGAGCCCGCGCCCGAACCACACCGGCCGAGCATGGGTTGCTCGATCAAATGGCGGGACGCCTGAAGACCTTCCCGCGTTCGCGCACGCGACGGATCGCGCTGCGCCACGCCAGCTGCGGCACGGCGGCCGACAACCTGGCGAATTCCCCGAGATTGCCCGGCCCCACCACGGTCCTGGCCTGGGCGGTGGCGGCCCGCCGCATGGCGCGCGAGGCCTTGCCGACGTGACCGGCGTCGTACGGCGGCTGCGGGTCGTACTCGATGATCACCGGAGCGATCTGTGCCTGCTCCGCGCCGAAGACGTCCCCGACCAGCCACAGCGCCAGATCGATGCCTGCGGAGACTCCTGCGGCCGTGGCTGTTCTCCCGTCGCGCACCACTCGTTCCTTCGGGCGAGCGTCCGTGCCGAGCGCGCGCAGTGCCGACTGCGCCGGCCAACGCGTCGTGGCAGGCCGTCCGTCCAGCAGTCCGGCCGCAGCCAACTGCCGGACGCGCCGTGATGTGCGCACCGACCGCTTCCCGACGAAAGGATTACCGTTGACCAACTCAGGCGACCCGGGCTCGGTGGCGCGTCGTTACGTCGAGGCGATCGGCGAGCAGGACTGGCAAACCGTCTCCGACTGCTGGCGGCCGGGTGCGATCGACGTGTTCGTCGGCGTCGCCGATCTGCGCGCTCCGGGCGAGGTCGTGGCCTTCTTCCGCGACGTGCACGCGGCGGTCCCCGACCTGACGGTGGAGATCCTCTCGGTCACGGCGCAAGACGAGCGTGCCGTGGTGCACTGGCGCATGCGCGGCCGGTTCGACGGCACCGTGCCGCTGATCGGGTTGGCCCCCAACGGAAGACGCCTCGATCTGCTGGGTACCGACGTGTTCGTCGTGCGCGAGGGACTGATCGAGTCGAACACGGCGATCGTCAACGGGCTGGAGCTCGCCCGCCAACTCGCCGTCCTGCCCCCGCAACATTCGATCGCCGAGCGGGTGCTGTTCGGGCTTGCCAATTCGATTGCCCCACTGGGCAAAGCGATCCGCGCACGGAACCGTTCCGGACGATGAGCCACCGCTGCCGATCTCGCCTCCGATGAGGGACACTGTTCCCGACACCGGGGATCGAAAGGGGTGGGACGTTGGCGACGATCGTCCTCGTGCACGGCATCGCGCAAGAACAGGAATCGGCCGACACGCTGGAGGCGCGCTGGTTGCCCGGACTCGCCGGAGGCGTACGCAACTACGGCGCACCCGAATTGGCGGACCGATTGTGGCGCAACGGTGCTCCCGGTGACTTGTCGACCCGCATGGCGTTCTACGGCAATCGGTTCCTGGTCGAGGGCGCCCAGGGTACGGGGACCGAGCTCGACGACGAGCAACTCGACCTGATGGAGCAGCTCGCGGCCACGTGGCTCGCGACAGCCGTGGAGCACGCCGGTGACCAGCGCGATCGGGCGACGGCCCGCCGGCTCGGCACTCCCCCGCCGCCGGACGCGGTGGCGCAGGGGACGAACGCGCGGCTGCGCCCCGCTTTGAACGCGCTGATGCGCTTGCGCTGGTTCGCGCCGTTCGGGTTCGGGCTGGCACAGAAGTTCGTCATAGCGGCGCTGTCCCAGGTCGCCCGGTACTTCACCGACGACGAGGTGCGGGAGTATGCCCAGCGGCAGGTGCTCGACCAGATCGGCCCCGAAACGCGCCTGGTGATCGCGCACTCGCTCGGCAGCGTGGTGGCCTACGAGGCGCTGCACCGCACCGGCCGCCCGGTGACCCTGCTGACCATGGGCTCGCCACTCGGCCTGCGCACGGTCGTGTACGACCGGCTGCGCCCGCAGCCGAGCACCGTGCCGAAGGCGGTGACGAACTGGCACAACCTGGTGGACGAGGACGATCTCGTCGCGGCGCACCTCGATCTCAGTGTGTTCTTTCCGCCGTATCCCGGCGGCACCGTCGCTCCGGTCACCGAGCCGCATTTCGACAACGGCGCGTCACCGCACGACTCCACGAGCTACCTCGTCAAATCGGTCACCGGCGGCATCGTCACGAAAGCGCTCGGACACTCCAGATAGTTCGCACTAGAACTGTCCGAGTCCGAAATGGCGGGCGCCGGACCGAAACTCAGCAGCAACCACCTGCGCGATCCGGACAACCGGAGCTAACGCTTACCGAACGCCTTGGGACAGGTGTACTTTCGCGTCTTCGTACGTTCCGTCGAGCGCGGCCTCGTCGCGGGTGTAGACCAGGTGCAGCACCCCGGTGTCGAAGGTCTCCGAGGACAGCAGGCGCAGCGGAACAGTGGGCGCGCCGTCCTGGAACAGGCGCTCGCCTTTGCCGACCGCGATCGGATGCACCAGCAGGTGCAGTTCGTCCAGCAGCCCGGCGGCCAGCAACTGACGGACGACCGAGACCGAGCCGCTCATGCCGATGTCCCCGCCCGGCTCGCCCTTCAATGCCGTCACCGCCTCGATCAGGTCGCCGTCGATCACTTCGGAGTTGCGCCAGGTGAATTCCAGGTTCTGCCGCGTCACCACGAGTTTGCGCGCATCGCCCAGTTTCTTCCCGAACGCCGCGTCCGGGCCGCCCGCCGCTTCGCGCTCCGGCCACGCGCCCGCGAAGCCCTCGTAGGTCCTGCGGCCGAGCAACAGGGTGTCGGCGGCGCCGAGTTGGGCGTCGACAGCCGCCCCCATGGCGTCGTCGAAATACGGGAAGTGCCAGTCCTGCGGATCTTCGATGACGCCGTCGAGGGCGATGAACAGGCCTGCGGTGATTTTCCTCATGCGCGTTGCTCCTGGATCGGTGTTGCGAACTCGGTCGCTTGATCCGACGGGGTGACGCGCGAGAACTCATCGGTCGGCGTGAAAGGCCGCCCGGTAGTTGTGCGGGCTCGTCCCGACCACGCGCTTGAATCGGTCGCGGAACGCGGTCGGCGACCCGAAACCGACTTGGCCCGCGATCCGGTCCACCGGGTGGCTGGTGGCTTCGAGCAGATGCTGCGCCTGCCGGATGCGCGCGCGCAACAGCCATTGCAGGGGCGTCGTTCCGGTGTGCTCGCGAAACCGCCGGTTGAGCGTGCGGGTGCTCATTCCGGCTTGTACGGCGATCTCGTCGAGGGAGAGGTCGCGCGCGGAGTTGTCCTGGATCCACCGCAGCACCGGCTCCAGCACCGAGCCGCGCGGCGTCGGTGGCTGGTCGTGCACGATGAACTGCGCCTGTCCCCCTTCCCGCTCCAGCGGCACGACGGATTTCCTGGCCGCGTCCGCCGCCACCGCCGAGCCGTAGTCGCGGCGGACCATGTGCAGGCACAGATCGATTCCGGCCGCGGCGCCCGCCGAGGTGAGCAACGAACCGTTGTCCACGTACAGCACGCCGGGGTCCACGTCTATCTCCGGGTAGCGGGCCGCCAGTTCCGCGGTGGCGAGCCAGTGCGTGGTCGCGCGACGGCCGTTCAGCAATCCGGTCGCCGCCAAGATGAAGGCGCCGGAACAGATCGACGCGATGCGGGTGCCCGCGGCGGCGGCCCGGCGTAGCGCCGTCGATCACCTCGTCCGGCACCGGCAGGCCCGGATCGGCGCAGCCGGGCAGCACGATCGTGTCGGCCGCGGCCAGCGCGTCGAGCCCCCGGGACGCACACAGCGTGAACACGCCCGCGTCGACCGTCGGCGTGGGCGCGCAGACCAGCACGCGATAGGCGGGGCGTCCGTCGGGCAGGCGGGTTCGCCCGAACACCTCCACGGGCGTGGCCAGATCGAACGAGATCACTCCGTCCAGCGCGAGTACGACCACGGTGTGCATGGCAATAGGGTAGCTATTCGGTCGATTTCAGCCAATGCCGATCTAGTGCGCCCCGGGACGAGTACACAGTTCGAGGCTATTGGCGAGAATCAATCGCTATATGGCACTTTCGCCAATTTCTCGTACGCGCCGCGCTCACTAGTGTCGACCGCCGTGACGAAGTTCCTGCTCTCGGTCCACGTGCTCGCCGTGATCATCGCCGTCGGACCCGTGACGGTGGCTGCCAGTATGTTTCCCGCCACCACCCGCCGCGCCCTCACCCCATCCGGAGCCGGGCACAGCCCCGCCGTCCTCGGCACATTGCATCGCATCTGCCGGGTCTACGCACTGCTCGGCGTGCTCGTCCCGGCCTTCGGTCTGCTCACCGCGCTGAGTCTCGGCGTGCTCAGCGACGCATGGCTGATCGTGTCGATCGGGTTGACGGCCGCCGCGGCGGGTGTGCTCGCACTGCTCGTGCTGCCGGGACAGCAGAAGATCCTGGCCGACCTCACCGGGACGACACCGACGCTGATTCGCCGTCTCGCCATGGACACCGGGGTGTTCAACCTGCTGTGGGCGGCGGTCACCGTTCTGATGATCGTCCGGCCGGGTTCGACGACCGGAGCGTGACGCTCAGTCGGGCAGGTGGCGGACCATCATCGACAGGTCGCGGACGATCATGATCGGGCACGCCACCGACAGCAGCAGCGCCTGACTGGTCGAGCCGAGCAGCATGCCCGCGAACCCGCCTCGGCCCCGGCTGCCGACCACGAGCAACTGGGCCCCCTCGGAGCGTTCGAGCAGACAGCGCTCGGGCCGGTCGGTCACGATCTCGCGGCGGATCTCGACGTCCGGAAAGCGCTCCTGCCATCCGGCGAGGCTCTCCGCGAGCACGATCTGCTTTTCGGTGTCGGCCGCGAGCTCCGCACTCGCCGACGGCAATTCGACGCCGGTCCACACGTGCAGTGCCAGCAGAGGCACATCCCGCGCCGAGGCCTCGTGCAGTGCCGCTTCGATAGCGGGTTCACTCACCTCCGTACCGTCCACCCCGACCACGATCAGCTGCTTCCTGGCCTCCGGGCTGAGCGGCGCGCCCTCCCGGACCACGACCAGCGGGCAGCGCGCCCGGCGGGCCAGCGCCGCGCTCACCGAGCCGAGCAGAGCGCGCCGGACGGTCCCGCGTTCCCGGGTGCCGACCACCATCATCCGCGCTCCACGGGTACGGTCCAGCAGCGCCGGACCGACCGGCTCGTACACCAACTCGGTGGTGATCTCGATGTCGTGCAACGCCCGGACCGCGATGAGCGCCTCCTCGGTCGCGGTGTCCAGCACCCAGCGACCGTGCCCCTCCAGTCGGGCGTAGTCGGTGCTGGTGAGCGGTTCGGTGACACCGGGCCCGTAGTCGGCGACCGGATCCAGCACGTGCACCAGACACAGTGGCGCCCGATGCTGCGCGGCCGCCTGCGCTCCCCACGCGACCGCCGCCGCCGATCCGGCGGACCCGTCCACACCGACCACGATCGGCCCGTTGCTTCGCATGCTCACTCCCTTTCCCGACGAAAAGATCGAGCTCAGCACCGCCGATTTCGACACTACCGGCGCGGCGGACCCGTCATCCGCCGAAGACGACGCACGCGTACCCCAGGTGGACGCCCGCACCGACCCGCAGGTCGATACCCGCCACATACGGTGCGTACGGCTCTTGTACCGCGCTGACGGTGTGCGGCCCCGGTGTCGCGGGCACCCAGTCGATCAGTGCGACGCCGCCCGACGGCCGGACCACGCCGAACGGTATGCCGTTGTCGTAGAACGTCACCGGTGTGACGATGTCGGTCACCGTCGCTCGCGCGGTGTAGGTGCAGCCTGTGCCGTAGTTCGTCGCCAAGCCGAAATTGATGCCGGGATACATCCCCACCTGGGTCACCGTGGCTCCGGCCAGGGGTGGGCAAGCCAGCGCGACTGCCGCGCCGGTTCCGATCGCCGCCGCTATCGCGGCAACTCCTTTTCGCATGCGGAGTGGTCCTATCGGTCGTGAGTCGCTCTTCGTCGAACGGACGCCGGCCGCGCACCGGCGCGAATAACTAGATACTCACTCCCCCACGGCTTCGGCGGGGGCAAACCGCGGAATCTCGGGTGGGACCCGCACCGCCTGACGGTCGTGTCGTCCCGGCGTGGTTGGGTGTCCGGAGGTCTTCCCGAGACGACGGAGGTGCGGCGTGGTGGCGATCGACTTCGGGCGGAGGGCGCGCGGGGCGCGGCCGGTCTCGGTCCGGCGTTCGGTCGCCGCTCAGGGGCTAGGTGGAGTACCGCCGACGGCGCTGGTGCTGGCGGGCATCGTCAGCGTGCAAGTGGGCGCGGCGGTGGCGAAGCAACTGTTCGCGGCGACCGGAGCGGCCGGGGCGGTCACGCTGCGCCTGGTCTTCGCCGGGATCGTTCTGCTGGTGATCTGGCGCTCGTCGCTGCGGGTGGCACGCGGCGCGCTGCCGGTCGTCCTCGGCTACGGCGCGGTGCTCGCGCTGATGAACCTCTCGTTCTACGAAGCGATCGACCGGATTCCGCTCGGCATGGCGGTGACCATCGAGTTCCTCGGACCGCTGAGCGTCGCGCTGGCCGGATCGCGGCGCTGGATCGACCCGCTGTGGGCGATGCTCGCCGGGGCGGGAGTGCTGCTGCTGACTCGGGCCGACGGCGACGTGAACTGGGCCGGAATACTATTCGCGCTGGCCGCGGCGGCGTGCTGGGCCGGCTACATCCTGCTGAGCGCCGCACTCGGCGAACAGACCAGCGGCGGCGGCGGTCTGGCACTGGCCATGGCGTTCGGCGGCCTGGTCATGCTGCCGGTCGGCGTCGTCGACGCGGGCGCCGCGCTGTTGCAGCCCGGCGTGCTCGCCGCCGGATTCGCGGTGGCGTTGCTGTCGTCGGTGCTTCCATATTCGGTGGAGCTGGAAGCGCTGCGGCGGATCCCGCCCCGCGTCTTCGGTGTGCTGATGAGCCTGGAGCCCGCGGTCGCGGCGATCGCGGGCTTGGTCGTCCTCGGTCAGATCATGAATCTCGGACAGTGGGCGGGCGTCGCGTGTGTGGTGGCTGCGTCGGCGGGGGCGACGCGGACCGAAGCGAAGGATTGACAGCTCGGGCCGCTCAGCGCGTTTGCCGCGTCACGTCCGGCTGACCGGCGGGACGCTGCTCATCATCTGCCGCCCCCGGGTTGTCGGCGATCAAACTGCCGAGCAGTGCCAGAGATCGCTCCGAGGGCGATCCCGGCTCCGCGTGGTAGGCGATGAGTATCTGGCCCGGCGCGCCGTTCACGCTGAACGTCTCGTAGGACAAGGTCAGGTCCCCGACCATGGGGTTGCGAAATTCCTTGACGCCCCCGGTCTTCGCCCGGACGTCATGGCGGGCCCACAGCTGCCGGAACTCCTCGCTCTTCAGCGACAACTCGCCGACCAGCTCGGTCAATCGCGGGTCGTCCAGGTCCGCGCCCGCGGTCGCCCGCAGGCTGGCGACGGTGTCGGCCGCGATCGTCGGCCAATCCCGGTAGACGTCGCGCGCCTCCGGATCGAGGAAGACCATGCGCACCTGATTCACTCCCGGAACCGAACACGAGTTGACAGCGGCGGCCAAGGGATTCGCCGCCAGGACGTCCAGGTACCTGCCCAGCACCAGCGCCGGCGTGTGCGGCCACGCGTTCATCAGGCGCAGCAAGCCGGGCGCCACACGTTCGGGCCGCCGCGGGGCTCTCGGGCGTCTGGCCGTCGGCCTGGCCAGTTCACGCAGGTGCGCCGTGCCCTCTTCGTCCAGCGCGAACACCCGCGCGAGCGACGCGATGACCTGTTCGGAAGGATGCCGGTCGCGCCCTTGCTCCAGTCGCACGTAATAGTCGGCGCTCACCCCGGCGAGCAGCGCGATCTCCTCCCGGCGCAAACCGGCGACCCGCCGCTGGCCGCCGCCCGGCAATCCGAAATCCTCCGGTCGCACCAATTCGCGGCGCGCGCGCAGGAAGGCGCCCAGTCGATTGTCGGAGTCCATGAACCGAGCGTAGGTCAGGGGCGCCGCTCCTGGGTGGCCCCGCGACTACCAGGAAGTCCGCAGCCTGGCAGGCGCACGCGAAGGGCCGGAAGGTAGTGGACATGACGAACAACAACCTCACCGGCCGCGTCGCGGTCGTCACCGGAGCATCGAGTGGAATCGGCGCCGCCACCGCACGGCGGCTCGCGCGCAGCGGCGCCAAGGTCGCCCTGCTGGGCAGACGCAAGGATCGCATCGAAGAACTCGCCGCCGAACTCGGCGCGGACGCCATCGCGGTCGTCGCCGACGTCGGCGATCAGCAGTCCGTGCGCGACGCCGCCGCCACGGTGCGTGCGGCGTTCGGGCCAGTGGACCTCGTCGTCGCGAACGCGGGCGTCATGCTCGCCGCGCCGTTCGAGTCCGCGCTCACCGACGAGTGGGACCAGATGGTCGGCACCAATGTCACCGGGCTGCTCTACACCGGACGAGCGTTCATCGATGACCTGCTCGCTGCCGCGACCGACGGCAAGCGCGCCGATCTGGTGCTGGTGGGCTCGATCGGCGGGCACGCGGTCTTCCCCAACTACGCCGTCTACACCGCTACCAAGGCGGCGGTCGCACACCTGACCCGCAACCTGCGCGCCGAGTTCGGGCCGCGCGGCGTCCGGATCAAGAACATCGAACCGGGCTTCGTCGGCACCGAACTCGGCGACGGGATGCAGGACGAGCAACAGCGCTCCGGGCTGGCGCAATGGCGCACGGCGATCGAGATCCTGGAACCCGGCGATATCGCGGACGCGATCGCCTACGCCGTCGACGTACCCCGGCACGTCAACATCGCCGAGATCGTCGTCGTCCCGACCCAGCAGGGCTGATCGCCGACGCGTTCGCCGCTACCGCCCTGGCGGATGACCGATAGTGCCCCGGCGCCGCGCCAGGCCCGAGGAGGCCCACCGCTATACGAGCTGCCCTGACCGCGCTCGCGATTGCTGCGGACGACGCGCTGTCGTACCCGGCAGGCGCACCGGGATCTCGCGGCAGACTAGTCGGTGTCCGCCCACTCGGGCCACGGTCGCATGCCCTCGTCACCGCGGATGTAAGCGAGGCGGCGCAGCGCCAGCTGCTGATGGCTGGGGTCGACGGCGGCGGCTCGCAACGACTGCAAGGCCATCCGGAACTCCTGGATGTCGCGCAGCAGGTAGAAGCCGTCCCACCGCATCACATCCCGGCCGTATCCGGTACAGAACTCGGCGTACTCCGAGGCGGTGATCTTTTGGGCGGTCCAGCACTCGATCGCCATGTGCACCAGATCCCACTCCGGCGGGCCGATCACAGTTCGTTGCAATCCGACCAAGATCACGTCGCCGTCGTCGCCGACCACCACGCCGTCGCCCGACCCCGCGCCCTGCACCACCGACCACGGCAGACCCCGCGGCAGCGCCTTCCAGCGACCGCGCAACTCGTCCAGATGTTTGCACAACCAGCGCCGGTCGTCCTCGGTCACCGTCTGGGCGACGGCGATGTCCTCCTCCACCCGGGCCAGGGGCGCCATCCGGCGCAGCTCGAAACCGGGCAGCGGCAGCCGATGCAACTCTCCCAGCGCCTTGCCGACCTCGCCGGGTGTGCCGGAATGATGCGGCGGCAACTCCTGCCAAAAAGTCACCGGTCGGCCGTCGACCACGACCGGCTGCGGGATCTCCGGGATGACCCGCGTCGCCGACACCCCACAGGTCTCCAGCCATCGAGACACGGCGACTTCCCGCGAAGTCGCCAGCTTCTGTTCCCGCCCGCCGATCCGCACGACGATTTCGTCGCGCAACCGATAGACCCCCTGCCCGCCCACGGGCTCGGCATCGCTCGCATCGATACCGACGCTCACACAGGCGGCACGCAGAATCGACCGCATGCCGTTGCCCGCGACATCCGCGGTCATGTCGGCCCCCCGCACCCACCCCGGGGGGAGTAGCACCGCATCTCGACCTCGAGCCTCATGGCAGCCATCCAGATACCGGGGGGCAAACACCCCATTTTCCCTGGTCAATGGACATTACCCTGGAGATTCCACCGCACTCAGCAACCAAACAGAATCCGACTGATTCGCCCGAATTACCCTGTTCGGCGGCTCCCGCCTCCCGCCCATGCACCGGAAACGGTCCCGGCCCCCCGCAGCACGATGCCACCGCCCAACTGCCGCGACTTACGCAAGAAGGTGAAGCGATGCGCGAGCACCGCGAAGTAGCGGAGGCGAGAACGCGCGCACAGTGGCGAAACAATCACAAGGAGCGGCCTCCAGCGAGCACGGAGCGGCACCGCCGGACACCGACCCGAACGAAACCAACTCAGAGGTCGGAAGGCAGTAGAACCCGCGCGGACCCACCCAACGCAACCACCGAGGTGGGGGTCCGGGGGCGAAGCCCGCCGGGCGGGGTGTGGGGGTTGCACCCCCACAAAACACCCAGCGGAACGAGCGAGGCCCATGCTCTCCATGAGCATGGGCCTCGCACTCGTGGAGCTGCCGGGAATCGAACCCGGGTCCTCCGCCGCGTCTTCAGGGCTTCTCCGTGTGCAGTTCGCTGTGTCTCTACTCGGATCTCCGGGTCCCGCGAACAAGCCCGGATGACGATCCCAGCCGCTGTTCGATGTCCCGTCCTACTCCGCGACCGAGTAGGACGGTTAGCCCTCTAGCTGATGCCGGCACCGGAGCCGAGGGCATGCCCCGGGCCGACAGAGACGCTCTGCTGATCAGGCAGCGAGAGCGTACTCGCGCTGATTGGAATCGGCGCTTAATTGGTTGCAACGACGCTTACGGTGGTCTCTTGCCTGCACCGACACGCTTCCCCTAAATCTACGTACGCAGTCGAAACCGTTCAGCCCCGTACGCCCCAGCATCTTGCCGGGCTGTTCATGTTAACACCGGGGAAAGCGCGGATCATCCCGATATCCGGTGGTGACGGTCGCCACATCCGAGGGCGATCTACGGACGCAGCCCGGAGGTGAACGCCGACCCACGAGGGCGCGCCGCGAGCACATGCGCCGACCGCCCCGCGACCGGATCTCGAGTCACCCGCTCCGGCGAGCACCTCGCCTCCCCCTTCCCGGATGCTGGTAGTCGATTCTCGAGGTCCGACGACGAACCCGACTTACACTGCACGAGCCGTACGATCGGCTCTGAGCAGCGGATCTCGATTTCAGACTAAGGAAACACTTTGGCATTTCGCACCATTCGGGACAGGTTGCTGCGCTTGTCCGCCCTCACCGTCATCGCCGGGCTCGTCCTGACCGGATGTTCCATCCTGCGTGACGAGTCGAAGGGAGCCATCGAACCCGGAGTCACCGCCGACCCGTGTCCGAACGCGGTGGACTCCCGCAAAGGGTGTATCTATCTCGGCGTGCTGTCGGATCTGACGAGTGGGCCGTTCGCCGCGCTGGGCAAGGACATCGACAACGGCCAGTTGGCGTTCTGGAAGGCGGTGAACGAAGCGGGCGGGATCGGCGGCAAGTACGAGGTGGACATCGCCACGTACACCGAGGACACGAACTACGATCTGCAGAAACATGCCGAGGCCTACCGGCGGATCGAGCCGCATGTCCTCGCGCTCTCGATGAGTTTGGGCACGGTGCAGACGCAGAAGGTACTTCCCGAGATGGACGCGGCGAACATGGTCGCCATTGCCGGAACCCTCTGGTCGGGTTGGCAATTCGAGAACAGCGACAAGGGTCTGCTGCTGGAGTCCGGCTACTCCTACTGCTCCGAGGCGATCATCGCCCTGGACTGGATCGCCGAGCACGAAGCCAAGCCGAGTTCGATCGCCACCGTCAGCTACCAGGGCGACTACGGCGGCGACTACGCCACCGGCGCCAAGAAATGGGCGTCGGCCAATCGGGTCGACCTGGTGGCGCAGATCGACACCGAGCCGAACACCCAGATCGGCAACCAAGACGCGGCGGTGGCGAAGATCCTCAGTACCAGAGCGGATCTCGTGCTCCTTGCCACGGGCCCCGCGGAAGCGGGCGAGATCATGGGCAAGGCGGCACTGGCCGGTTTCCCTGGCAGGTTCCTCGGCTCCGGCCCGACGTGGAACGGCGGCCTGCTGAAAAGTCCTGCGGCCTCGGCGATCACCGCTCGCTACAACATGACCTCACCGCTGGACGGCTGGGACGGAACCAGCGCGGGCGCCAAGAAGGCCAGGGCCTCGGCTACCCGCGAACCCTCCACCTGGGGTTACAGTGCGGGCTGGATGTTCTCCTATCCGATGAAGGCGCTGCTCACCCGGGCGGTCAACGAAGGCAGGCTGACCCGCAAGGGTGTCCGTCAAGCCGTGCACGGCCTGCGTGTCGACTACGAGGGCGCGATACCCGAACACACCTACGGCGCGGTCAAGCCGGACCTCACCCGGCAGCGCGCCGTGATCGAAGCGCCTGATCAGACCGCGCCGCTGGGCGCGAGGACCCTGGCGACCGACTATCACGGCCCGACTCAGGACCGCATCACCCTCAACGAGCCCTGCGTGCAGCCGTAAGCGAGCAAGAAATGCCTTTTCCTCATACTTTTCGTCGGCTACTTCGTCTCGTGGCCGCTCCCCTCACGCTCGGGCTCGTCCTGACCGGCGGCTGTTCGGCCTCGTCGCCCGCCGCCGCACCCGGCGTCACCCGCGAAGCCTGCCCCCACGCGATTCAGCGTGACAAGGGCTGTATCTATCTCGGCGTTCTGTCGGACCTGAACAACGGCCCCTTCGCTCCGCTCGGAAAGTCCTTGCAGGAAGGGCAAGTCGCGTTCTGGAACGAGGTGAACAAGCAGGGCGGCATCGGCGGCTACGAGATCGACATCACCACCTACACGCGCGACACGGCCTACGATCCGCGCAGGCACGTCACGGAATTCGAGAACATTGCGCCGCATGTGCTGGCGCTCGCGATGAGTTTCGGGACCGCGCAGACGCTCGCCGTGCTGCACGAGATGGACGAGGCGGACCTGGTGACCGGGGCCGGCACACTCTGGTCGGGTTGGCAGTACCGCGACACCGACCGCGATCTGGTGCTGGACGACGGTTTCTCGTACTGCACGGAAGCCGTGCTCGGCCTGGATTGGTTCGCGCAGAACTTCTACCAGCCACGCACGCTCGGCGTGGTCGCCTACCGCGGCAACTACGGCGGCGACTACGCCAGCGGGGCGCTGAAGTGGGCATTGGACAACGGCGCGACGATCACCGAGCGGATCGACACCGGACCCAACACCGAAGTCGGCACACAGGATTACCCGGTCGCCGAACTGTTGGCCGACCCGCCGGATGTGGTCCTCTTGGCCACCGGCCCGGCCGAAACCGCCGAAATCGTCGGCAAGCTGGCGAAATCCGGTTACACGGGCCGATTCCTCGGGTCCACCCCGACCTGGAACAGCGCGCTGCTCAAGACACCGGCCGCGCCCGCGCTCACGGCGCTGTACAACTACACCTCGCCGTTCGACGGCTGGGACGGCGCGACCACCGGAGCCCAGCGCGCCAGGAACGCCGCGCCGAGCGAACCGACGAACTTCGGCTACAACCTGGGCTGGGCTATCTCATATCCGCTGAAGGCGCTGCTCACCAAGGCCGCCGAGACCGGCGGCATGGACCGGCCGACCCTGCGCAAGGCCCTTTCCGGGCTCACGGTCGACTCCGAGGGAATGGCGGCGCCGCAGATCTACGGGCGTGACGAACCCGATGTCGCGGCGCAGCGCGCGGTGGTCAACGTGCCCGACCCGTCCACGTCGCTGGGGTCGCGCACCGTGGTGGCCGACTATCGCAGTCCCACGCTGAAGCGGATATCGATCCACGAACCGTGCACGCGGTGATCCGCGCGATCGGCGTGCGTCGATGACACCCCGGCCCGGGTGCGCGCTCGGTTTGCGCACTCGGGCCGCGTCTTCGGCACTCGGGCGGTGGACCCGTCACCGAGTACCCGGCCCGCACCACGTCCGAGCGGGCGCGTGACCTTCAGGCCGCGGCGATGAGCGCGACCGCGGCCAGCGCGAGGACCAAACCGATCAGCTGCTGCCGGTGCACCCGTTCGCCGAGCAGAACCATCGCCAGCAGCACGGTCACCGCCGGATACAGCGAGCCGATCACGCTCACCAGCGACAACAGCGATCCGTGGAAGGCGTACAGCAACGCCGCGTTGCTGATCACGTCCAGCGCGCTGATATAGCAGGCCAGCCGCAGCGGTTCGCCGCGTAACCGCCCGAAGTCCCTCGCGGCCAGCGCGGTCAGCCAGACCACCGCGGTGGCGGCGATCCGCTGCATGAGCAGGGGCCACAGTCCGGAGTCCGCGGAGGTCTCGTGGAAGAACACGAAGGCAAGACCGTACGCGGCGCCGGACCCGATGGTCAGCGCGGCGACCTTGCGGGTGAACCGTAGTTCGCGGCCGCCGGTGATCTCCTCCGTCACGTCGTCCGGCGACTCCCGGCTCACCAAGAGCACGGCGACCAGGGCGAATACGATGCCGGCAAAGGCGAGCGGGCCGGGACGCTCGCCGGTCGCCAGGCCGGCGAGTACCGGAATGCCCGCGACCAGCACCGCCGTCAGCGGTGACACGACCGCCATCGGACCGCCGGCCAGCGCGGCATAGAACCACCACACCGCGACGCCGCTCGCAAGGCCCGCCGCCGCGCCCCACCACAACGACGCCGCGTCCGGGCTCCCGGGCACGAGCGGGAGCGCTACGAGGACCAGCAACACCGAGAACGGATAGGAATAGATGACCACACGCAGCGCGGTCACCCGCCGCGACGCCACACCGCCGTAGAAATCGCTCACGCCGTAGCCCACCGCGGCCGCCAGCGCGAGCAGGACGGCGGTCACCTCATGCCTTTGACCCGCCGTCCGAGTTCACGGGTGACCTCTCGCTCGGCGGTGCGCCGGGCCAGGTCCTGCCGCTTGTCGTAGTCCTGCTTGCCCTTGGCCAGCGCCAGCTCGACCTTCACCTTGCCGTCGGAGAAATACATCGACAGCGGCACCAGCGTCTGGTTGCCCTCCCGCGACTTACCGACCAGCCGCTCGATCTCCCGCTTGTGCAGCAGCAGCTTGCGCACCCTGCGCGGCGCGTGGTTCGTCCAGGTGCCGTGGCTGAACTCGGGGATGTGCAGCCCACGCAGCCACACCTCGCCGTTGTCCACCGTCGCGAAGGCGTCCACCAGTGAAGCCTTGCCCTCACGCAGGCTCTTCACCTCGGTGCCGACCAGCGCGATCCCGGCTTCGTAGACGTCCAGGATCGTGTAGTTGTGCCGCGCCCGGCGGTTGGTCGCGATGACCTTGCGCCCCTTCTCCTTCATAACGGTCCACTTTAAGTGACCCGGCAACCGGATTATTCCCGCAGGTCGAGGACGCGCTAACCGCCCTGATGCAGCACGACGTAGAGCGTGAGCACGGCGAGGAACGCGACGAGCAGCGCCACCGTCGACATCCGCGGTACGCCAGGGCGCGGTGGCGGCGGACTGCGGCGCAGCCATACGTTCTCGACCGCCGGATCGGTCCGGCCGCGTACATACGGCGGCGTGTCCGGCGTCTCACCCCCCACCGAGCTGATGGAAATGTCATCGCCCGCGTCACTGGAACCATCACCCGGTGCCATAGCCAGAACGGTAGCCGCCGAGCGAGCGGCGCGCCGCAATTCTCGCACGGCGCAACATAGTTGGAACTCAGGCCAGACGCCGCCGGAACACCTCGACGGACGCGCCGGTCGCCGGGTCGACCGTGTGCACGCCCAGGTCGACTCCGCCGTCGGTGAGCTCGAGCACCATGAAGCCCAGCTCCTGGTAGTTCTCGTACAGCGCACCGTGGCCCGCGCTCGCGGCGAGCCGCGGCTCCGCGCCGACCGTCTTCGCGGCCGCGCCGGACACGACCTGCCTGGTTCCCTTCGACGCCGCCGTGGGTTCGAGCACCTGCAGCGAGTGGTCGTGCCCGGACAGGATGAACTGGCACCGTCCGATCACGTGGTCTTCGAAGAAGCGTTTCACGTGCACGCCGTTGATCGGCTCCAGCGACAGGCCCTCGTAGCGGCCCGCGTCCCCGTGCGGGCCGTTGTTCAGAAACGGGTGGTGGGTGCAGGCGACCTTCCACGTGGCGGGCGAGTCGACGAGGGCGCGATCGAGCCAGTCGCGCTGCTCGTTCATGAACTGGCCGTCGACCGCCCAGTACGGCGAGAAGACCGGCGGCACGTAGGCCGCCAGCGGGTTGACGTCGAGGACGAAGAACTCGACGACGGGGTTGCGCTCCGGAATCCGCACCGAGTAATAGCGGCTCGGCATCCACCAGCGCCGGGAGTTCGCGTGGTACTCCACCTCGGCGTTGCCGCGCAGCAGCCAGCCGCCGTCACCGCCGAGAACCGAGCTGTTGTCGTGGTTGCCCAGCACCATCAACCAGGGGAAATCCAATCCGGCATTGGGATTTTCGAATTTGTCGGCGAACTGGACGTCGGCCGCGCCGTCGGGCCCGTGCTCGTAGATGTTGTCGCCGAGGCCCAATGCCAGCGAGACCGGTTCGCGGCCGTGCAGCGCGCGCATGGCGTCGGCGACCGCCCACTGAGTGCGGGTGCCGGTGCCCGCGTCGCCGGTCACCAGTACCCGCACCCGGCGCTCGTCCGGGAAGGGAAACTTGGTGACACCCTCGGCGACGGGTACCGCATGAGCCGGCGTGCGCCCGACCAACGTGGTCCCGGTCGCGAGGGTGGCCGCACCGGCCAGAAACGCCCTGCGCCCGATCGTGTCGCTCCGGCTCACGCTGTCCTCCATAGTTTTCGGCGGCCTTGCCCGGCAACCGTCCCCGCCCATCGGTGACCTGCGTGACCGTAGCGGTTCATCCGGTGGCCAGCACCTCGAGCACCTGTTCGCCGTATTTCGCCAGTTTGTTCTCGCCGACACCGCTGACGCCGCCGAGCGCGGCGAGGCTCGCGGGCTTGCGCGCCGCGATCTCGCGCAGCGTGGCGTCGTGGAAGACGACGTAGGCGGGAACACCCTGCTCCTTCGCGGTGGCCGCGCGCCATTCGCGCAACTTCTCGAACAGCGGCAGGTCGGTGGGCGTCAGATCGACGGAGGCCGCCTTGGCGGCCTTCGCGGTCCGGGCGGGCTTGGCCTGGCGTTCGGGCTCGCGGCGCAGCGCTACCTGCCGTCCGTCGAACAGCACCTCACTGCTGGCCTCGGTGAGCGTCAGCACGCCGTAGTCGCCGTGCACGGCCAGCAGCCCGTGCGCGAGCAGTTGCCGCACCACGCCACGCCACTCCGTGTCGCGCAGGTCGGTGCCGACCCCGAAGACCTTCAGCTCGTGGTGGTCGTATTGCAGGACTTTGGGACTCTTCTTACCGAGCAGGATGTCCACGATGTGCCCCGCGCCGAAGCTCTGGCCGCGTTCCCGCTTCAGCCGCAGCACGGTGGACAGCAGCTTCTGCGCGGCCACCGTGCCGTCCCAGGATTGTGGTGGCGACAGGCAGGTATCGCAGTTGCCGCAAGGCAGACCGGGCTCGCCGAAGTAGGCGAGCAGCTGCGTGCGCCGGCAGGCGACCGTCTCGCACAGCGCGAGCATCGCGTCCAGGTGCAATTGGAGCTGGCGCCGGTGGGCGGCGTCGCCCTCGGAGGAGTCGATCAATTTGCGCTGCTGCACCACGTCGCTGAGGCCGTAGACCATCCATGCGGTGGAAGGCAGCCCGTCGCGGCCCGCGCGCCCGGTCTCCTGGTAGTAGCCCTCGACCGACTTCGGCAGGTCGAGATGGGCGACGAAGCGCACGTCGGGCTTGTCGATGCCCATACCGAAGGCGATGGTCGCCACGACGACCAACCCGTCTTCGCGCAGGAAACGCGCCTGGTTCTCCGCGCGGGTGCGGTTGTCCAAGCCCGCGTGGTAGGGCACGGCGGTGACGCCGTTCTCGGTGAGGAACGCCGCGGTCTTCTCCACCGAGTTGCGCGACAGGCAGTAGACGATCCCCGCGTCCCCGGCATGCTCGGTGCGGATGAATTCCAGCAGCTGACGCTCGGGACGATTCTTCGGCTCGATCCGGTACTGGATATTGGGGCGGTCGAAACTGGACACGAACCTGCGGGCGGCGCCGAGGTCGAGGCGCTGGATGATCTCGTCACGGGTCTTCTCGGTGGCGGTCGCGGTCAGCGCGATCCGCGGTACGTCCGGCCAGCGCTCGTGCAGCAGCGAAAGGCCCAGGTAGTCGGGCCGGAAGTCGTGACCCCACTGGGAGACGCAGTGCGCTTCGTCGATGGCGAACAGCGCGACCTTGCCGCGATCGAGCAGCTCCGCGGTGGAGTCCAGGCGCAATCGTTCCGGGGCCAGGTACAGCAGATCGAGTTCGCCGGCGACGAATTGCGCTTCGACGGTCCGGCGCTCGTCGGGGTACTGGGTGGAGTTGAGGAAGCCCGCGCGCACGCCGAGCGCACTGAGCGCGTCCACCTGGTCCTGCATGAGGGCGATCAGCGGGGAGATCACCACACCGACGCCGGGACGCACCAGCGCGGGGATCTGATAGCAGAGCGACTTGCCGCCGCCGGTCGGCATGAGCACGAGCGCGTCGCCGCCGTCGATCACGCGCTGCACGATCGTCTGCTGCTCACCGCGGAAGCTGTCGTAACCGAAGACTCGGCGTAGAACCTCTTGCGCCGCAACGGATCCGGCGTCCGATCCGGACGCGGCTTCGGTCGCTACCGCAGCGAAATCATCGGGGGGAGTCACCCGGCCCATCCTACGAGCGCACGGGCGGAGCGGTACCCGCACCGTTCGGCGTCCGCCCTGTTGGGCCGCCGAGTTGTCCACATGTGGACAACCGAGACCCTCGCTGTCCGTCACAGCGCGCCGACCTCGCGTTTTCTCCACTCGAGCGAAGTTCGCCGGCCTGCTCGCGTGATCCGGCGCTGTTATGTTGTCGCTCATGGCAAAACGGATAGGGATTCGGGCGTGCGCCGCGGTGCTGAGCGCCGTCGCGGTGACTGCCGGAGTCACCGCGACGATACCGACGGCGCGGGCGGAGACATTCCCCGCCAGGTGCTCGGACGGCTGGGAGACCACGACGGTGGTCGAAGGGGTCGGCAATCTGGAGAATCTGGATTCCGACGGGCGGGGCGGCTTCTACGTCACCGGTCTGATGGACGGCTACTTGGCGCACGTCGACCGGGCCGGACGATTGGAGAAGCTGGTCACGGACCTGTACCGCCCGGCAGGCGTGCGCGTCGCCGGACGCTACGTCTACTTCCTCACCGGGGACGGGCTCAGCGAACCGCCGGGCACACTCCAGCGCTACGACACCGAGACCGGCGTCGTGCAGGTTCTGCTCACCGGGCTGAACGGGCCCAACGGCCTGCTCTTGCTGCCCGACGGCAGCCTGCTGTTCACCACGATCGGCCTCGGCGGGTCGAACGGGATCTCCCGCTACTGGCCGGCGACCAGCGAGTACGAACGGGATTGGTCGGTGCTGCCGCCCGCCAACGGCCTCGCTCTGGCCGCGGACGGCGAATCGGTCTACGTCGACACCATGACGCTGCAGATCCTCCGCGTCCGGCTGGACGATCCGGCTCATCCCACCACCGTCTCCGGTATCCCGGACCTGGTAGCTCTGCCCGACGATATGGAAGCCACCAAGGCGGGGGCGCTGTTCGTGGCCGATCACATACTCGGCGCCGTCTATCGGGTGGATACGGCGACCGGCGCCACGTGCGCGATCGTCACGGGCCTGATCAAACCCGCTCCGGTGCGCAACCCACCGGACGGCGCCACATCGGTGCGCATCGACCGTGACGGGGACTCCTGGGCGCTGTTCGTCACCAGCATGGACGGCACGCTGCGCCGCCTGCGTCCTCCGGCCGGGATCGACCTCACGCCGGCGACCCCGTGGCGGGCCGGTTAGCTCCGAACATCGCGAGCGCCGTCAGGGGCGCAAGCGGTCGAGGACCTCGTCGTGCAGCAGCCCGTTGGTGGCTATGGCGTCGCCACCGTGCGGGCCGGGTGCACCGTTCAGCGAGGAGAAACGCCCGCCCGCTTCGCGGACGAGGATGTCCAGCGCGGCCAGGTCCCACAGGGAGACCTCCGGTTCGGTGGCGATGTCGACGGCGCCCTCGGCGAGCAGGCAGTAATTGAAGAAATCGCCGTAACCGCGCACACGCCACACATCGTCGGTCAGGGTGATGAACTGCTCGCGCAGGCCGCGGTCGCGCCAGCCGGACAGACTGGACAATGCCAGGCTGGCCGAACCCAGCTCACCCACGGCGGAGACCGAGATCGCTCGAGCCGCACGCCCTTCGAAACTCGACCATGCCCCCGATCCCGCCGCTGCCCACCAGCGCCGTGCCAGAGCGGGCGCGCTCACCACGCCCACGACCGGCTCACCGTTTTCCAGCAGAGCGATCAGCGTCGCCCAGATGGGCACTCCGCGCACGAAGTTCTTCGTGCCGTCGATCGGGTCGACGACCCATTGCCTCCCACTGAATTCGGCGGCGCCACCGAATTCCTCACCCAGTACCGCGTCGTCCGGCCGCGCCTCGGACAACACCTGCCGGATCGCCTGCTCGACGGCCAGATCGGCATCCGACACCGGCGTCAGGTCCGGCTTCGCGTCGACCTTCAAATCGAGCGCACCGAAGCGAGCCCGCGTGATCTCGTCGGCGGTATCGGCCAGCCGCAGGGCGAGTTCGAGGTCGGAGGAGTACACAGCCACGCCCCGCACCCTATCGGCCCGGCGCTCACCCCACGGGTTCCAGGGATCGCGCCGCCGTCAACGCGCTCGCCCACCAGTGCAACTGATCCAGCATCGCCGTCGCGGCGGCCGCGGGCTCCTGCGGCTCCCTCGGCTTGCCCTCGTCGTCGAAGAGCAGGTAGTAGCGCGGGAACGACACGTAGTTGCGCACGGTGTGCGCGTTGAGCTCGTTGAAGATCTGACGCAGGTGCTCGATGGCGAGCAGGCCGCCGGACGCTCCGCTGTAGCCGACGAAACCGATCGCTTTCGCGTTCCACTGGGTGAAGTGCCAGTCGATGACGGCCTTGAGGGACGCGGGGATGCTGCGGTTGTAGTCGGGCGTGACGATGACGAAGGCGTCGGCTGCCGTGAGCCTGCGCGTGAGGTCGGTCATCCCTTCCGGTCGCTGCGGGTCCGGATCCATCGCAGGCGGCACCGCGGGCAGTTCCCAAGGGATGTCCGCCTCGGCCAAGTCGATGACGTCTACCTCGAACGAACCGTGCCGCCGCGCCTGCTCGGTGAACCATGTGGCCACGACCGGCCCGAAACGTCCCTCGCGGACGCTGCCGATGATCACCGCGAGCTTCAGTGGGGCGTTGGACATGCTGTTTCCTCCTCGGATCACAGAACGGCCCGGCCGGGCCGCCCACTCAATCTGCTGCCGGGCACGGGGAACAGGGAGACCGCCGTAAGAGTGGTAGTGGCAGGGACACCCTCCGAGCGTTTCGCCTTGTTTAGGTTCGACAGGTGAGCGACAACGAGCTGGGGCTGTTCCTGCGCACCCGCCGCGAGGCGGTGACGCCCGCCCAAGTCGGCCTGCCCACCGGTGCGCGGCGGCGCACCCCCGGATTACGCCGCGCCGAGCTGGCCACCTTGGCCGGTGTGAGCGTGGAGTACGTCACGCGCCTGGAGCAGGGGCGCGACCGGCGTCCCTCCCCTCCGGTGCTTTCCGCGCTGGCGAACGCGTTGCGTTTGAGCCCCGCCGAACGCGTGCACCTGCACCGGTTGACCAAGTCGGTGGACAGCGGCTTCACCTGCATGGGGTCCGCACAGCCGCTGCGCGAGGTGCGACCGATGGTGCGGACGATCCTGGACCGGCTCGAGCCGACGCCCGCCGTGGTGGTCAACCGCCTCACCGAGGTTCTCGCCTACACCGACGCCTACCACCGGCTGATGGCGCCGACCGGGCTCTTCGACGGGCCGCATACCCCACCCAACCTGGCACGTTTCGTCTTCTGCGTCCCCGGATCCCGCGATGTCTACGCGGACTGGGAGCACGTCGCCGACGAGACGGTCGCCATGTTGAAGCAGGGCCCGTTTCGCGCCGACTCGCACATCGCCGCGCTCGCCGACGAGCTCACCGTCACCGTGGGCCCGGCGTTCGCCGACCGGGTCGACACCGTGCCGAGCTTGGCCGCCGCCACCGGCATCACCCGTCTCGCCCACCCAGAAGCCGGGTCGCTGCGCCTGGCCTACGAGTTCCTGGAGCTCTCCGCCGACGACGACCAGCGAGTGATCGTCTACCTACCGGCCGACGACGCCACCGCCACGGCCCTCGACACACTCGCTGGACGCCGCCCGGGCGGACTGCGCGCCGTCTCGGGCTGAGCGGGCCACTCACGGCACAGCCGGATCGATCGCGGTAAATCGAGTACGCCCGCGCGCGGCCGGAGCCGACCAGGCATATTGATCGCTGACCCCGTGGGGTGAGGAAGCCGGAAGCGGCGCGGTGCTTCCGCAACCCTGCGCTCGCCGTCGGGATCCCGGTGACCGCACCCCCGATATCAGCTGTGACCAGCCGGGACGGCGAAACGCTCTGCCGTGGGCGCAAGTCCCCCGGGCGAACCTCCTCGGCCACGAGGTTTCGGCTGCCGAGCACGCCGATCGCCGCTTCGGCCGGAATCGGCACGGCCGAATCGGCACGGCCGGAATCGGCTTCGCCGAGAGTCGCCGAGCAGTTGCGTGAGCTCCGAGCGGCGGCGATCCGCGGCCGCAGGAGTGGAGTTCGCCACACCGCTCCCCTCGAGCACAAACCGTCCGCCCGGTAGGACGACTGATCGGGCGCGACCGGCATCCCGTCGCGTGGCCGGAGCAGCATCTCCGCCGCGAATTCCAAACACCAACTGCGCCAAGCGCGGTCGCCGTTTAGGGTAGAAACCCATGAGGCGTCCGTCACAGCTCACCCGCCCGGCGCGGGCTGTCGAGCGAGCGCGCGACGTCCCGGCGATCCGCCCGCTCGGCCCGCGCCGGGCGCGAGCCACCCGCGCGGGCGCCGTCCCCGGTCACACCGCGCGCACTCGTGTGCTGCGGCCGAAGAGGGGCAGCTAGGCTTGACGATCGTGCATCCTGACGTTTCCGCTGATCTCGCCGAACTCGACGCCACTCTCAAGACGGTCGAATCGGTCCTCGACATCGACGAGCTGCGTCGTCGTATCGACGAGCTCGAGCATCAGGCCGCCGACCCCGAGCTGTGGAACGACCAGGACCACGCCCAGCGGGTCACCAGTGAGCTGTCGCACGCCCAAGGCGAGTTGCGCCGGGTGGAGGAGCTGCGTCAGCGGCTCGACGATCTGCCGGTGCTCTACGAACTGGCCGAAGAGGAAGAGGGCGAGGCCAAGACCAACGCGCTCGCCGAGGCCGACGCCGAGCGCGCCGCGCTGCACAGCGACGTGGAGGCCATGGAGGTCCGCACGCTGCTGTCCGGCGAGTACGACAAGCGTGACGCGCTGGTGAACATCCGCTCCGGCGCCGGTGGCGTGGACGCCGCCGACTGGGCCGAGATGCTCATGCGCATGTACATCCGCTGGGCCGACCGGCACAAGTACGGGGTCGAGGTCTACGACACCTCGTATGCCGAAGAAGCGGGCATCAAGAGCGCCACCTTCGCGGTCAAGACGCCCTATGCCTACGGCACGCTCTCGGTCGAGATGGGCACGCACCGGCTGGTGCGGATCAGCCCGTTCGACAACCAGGGTCGCCGCCAGACCTCCTTCGCCGAGGTCGAGGTGCTTCCCGTGGTGGAGACCACCGACCACATCGAGGTGCCGGAGACGGAGATCCGCGTCGACGTATACCGCTCGTCGGGCCCCGGCGGCCAGAGCGTCAACACCACCGACTCCGCGGTCCGGATCACCCACTTGCCCACCGGCATCGTGGTCACCTGCCAGAACGAGAAATCGCAGTTGCAGAACAAGATCTCGGCCATGCGGGTGCTGCAGGCCAAGCTGCTGGAGCGCAAGCGGCAGGAAGAGCGCGCCGAGATGGACGCGCTGAAGACCAACGAGGGCGCGTCCTGGGGCAATCAGATGCGCTCCTACGTGCTGCACCCGTACCAGATGGTCAAGGACCTGCGGACGAACTACGAGGTGAACAACCCGTCGGCGGTGCTCGACGGCGACATCGACGGGTTCATCGAGTCGGGGATCCGCTGGCGAATGCGAGAGCAGGCGAGCTAGATGAATGTCGCGGGCATCCAGGCGATCGCTTCCACCGGTTTCACCACGTGGCTACGCGGTTCGGGCCTGGAGATCGTGCTGCTCATCCTCGGCGCCATCCTGTTCAGCCGGCTCGCCACCTACCTGCGGGACCGGGTCACCCGCAGGATCGACGCGGGCTTCCGCAGCAGCGACGCGCTGGTGCGCACCGAGGCGGCCAAGCATCGGCACGCGCTCGCCCAGGTGATCACCTGGGTGGTGCTGACCATCGTCTACGTGCTGATCACCATGGAGGTGCTGCGGCGGCTCGGCTTCGCCGTCACCGGGTTGGTCGCGCCCGCCGCGGTGCTCGGCGCCGCGCTGGGTTTCGGCGCGCAGCGCATCGTGCAGGACATCCTCGCCGGATTCTTCCTGATCACGGAGCGGCAGTACGGGTTCGGCGATGTGGTCCGCATCGCCGTGACCGGAGCCGCGGAGCAGGCCGAAGGTACGGTCGAGGACGTCACGCTGCGGATCACCACGTTGCGCAACGCCGACGGTGAAGTGATCACCGTGCCCAACGGCCAGATCGTGAAGGTCACGAACCTGTCGAAGGATTGGGCGCGCGCCGCGATCGACGTTCCGGTGTCCGCCAGCGCCGACATCACCCGGGTCAACGAGATCCTGCACGAGGTGGGCGCGAAGGCGTACGAGGACGCTCGCCTGAAGCCGTTGCTGCTGGACAAGCCCACCGTCATGGGTGTGGAAGACCTGACCGTCGACCAGATGAACATCCGAATGGTTGCCCGGACGTTGCCGGGCAAACAGTTCGACGTCGGACGCGAGCTGCGGGTACGAGTCGCCGCGGCGCTGCGCCGGGAGGGAATCAGTGAGACCACGTAGATCCACGGCGATCCTGATGGCAACTTGGGTCGCCACGTTCGTGCTGTACGTATTCGTCAAACCCGAGGAGACCACCACCGCTCCGGCCACACTGGTCAACGCCGTTCCGGCAGCGGTGTTCAGCGAACAGCCGGGCCACTGAGCCGAGGGGGACCGACCGCCGCCGCACTGTCTCCCACGGTTGACAACGCAGGCCGCGAACGGTTGCTGGTTACACTGGCTCCCCGTGATCACCATGCGGAACGTGACCAAGTCGTACAAGACCTCGACGCGACCCGCGCTGGACAACATCACCGTCGATGTGGGCAAGGGCGAGTTCGTCTTCATCATCGGACCGTCCGGCTCGGGAAAGTCGACCTTCATGCGCTTGCTGTTGAAGGAGGAGACTCCGACGGCGGGCGAGATCAGAGTGGCCGATTTCCGGGTCGACCGCTTACCCGGCCGCAAGGTGCCCAAGTTGCGCCAGCGGATCGGGTGCGTCTTCCAGGATTTCCGGCTGCTGCAGCAGAAGACCGTGTATCAGAACGTCGCCTTCGCGCTGGAGGTCATCGGCAAGCGACGCCAGGTCATCGACCGCACGGTCCCCGAGGTGCTCGACATGGTCGGCCTCGGCGGCAAGGCCGACCGGCTGCCGACCGAGCTGTCCGGTGGTGAACAGCAGCGCGTCGCGATCGCGCGCGCCTTCGTGAACCGGCCGCTGGTGCTGCTGGCCGACGAACCCACCGGCAACCTCGATCCCGACACCAGCGCCGACATCATGATGCTGCTGGAGCGGATCAACCGTATCGGCACCACGGTGGTGATGGCCACCCATGACAACCACATCGTCGACGCGATGCGCAGGCGGGTGGTCGAACTCGACCACGGACGCCTGGTGCGGGACGAGGCGACGGGCGTGTACGGGGTGGGCCGGTAATGCGCGCGAGCTTCCTGTTCGGCGAGGTCTTCGCGGGCCTGCGCCGCAATGTCACGATGACCATCGCGATGATCCTGACCACCGCGGTCTCGCTCACCATGCTCGGTGGCGGTCTGCTGGCGGTGCGCATCGCGGACAAGACCGAGCAGTACTTCCTGGACCGGCTCGAGGTGCGGTTGTATCTGACCGAAGACGTGTCGGCCAACGACCCGGACTGCTCGCTGGACCCGTGCCGCTCGCTCATGGCGGATCTGAAGGCGACCAGTGGCGTGGAGTCGGTCCAGTTCCTCAACCGGGAAGAGGCGGTCCGCGAGGCCAAGGAGAAGACGTTCAAGGACCAGCCCGAGCTGGCCAAGTACGTCAGCGAGACGCCGTTGCCCGCGTCGCTGCGGGTCAAGATGGAGAACGCGGAGCTCTACCCGACGATCTACGAGAAGTTCTACGACCGCCCCGGCGTCGGCATGGTGCGCAACGACAAGGACATCGTCGACCGGCTGGTCAGCCTGTTCGACGGGTTGCGCAACGCGGCGTTCGGCCTGGCCGTGCTGCAAGCGCTGGCCGCGGTGATGCTGATCTCGAACATGGTGCAGATCGCCGCGTTCACCCGGCGCACCGAGGTCGGCATCATGCGATTGGTCGGCGCGACCCGCTGGTACACCCAGCTGCCCTTCCTGCTCGAGGCCGTGGTCGCCGCGCTGGCCGGCTCCCTGCTCGCCATGTTCGGCCTGCTCATCGCCCGCCCGCTGGTGATCGACCGCGCCCTCGGCGACCTGTTCGCCAGCAAGGTCTTCCCCCGCATCACCGGCGACGACATCGCGATGACCGCGCTCGTCATCGCGCCGGTGGGCATCGTCTTCGCGGGGATCACGGCCTACGCGACACTGCGCTACTACGTGCGCGAGTGATCCTTCGGGCCGGTGGCCGCAGCGCCACCGGCCCGCTCGGGCCGCGTACGAGTCGGCTCCGGCCCCGCTACAGCACGAGATCGGTGAGCTGGTCCCAGTCGACCTGGATGCGGATCGGCAGATCGACGGCGAACGCGGTCTGCGGCTTCAGGACGCGGGCGAGCCGGTAGTGACCGACGCTGTGGTCGAGGCCGTAGGTCTCGATCGCGGTCACCTCGGTATCCGACACGCTGACCAGCCAATACCATGGAATTCCGGCAGCGGCGTATTCGCCCATTTTCTCGAGTCGGTCCGTTTTGACGTGGCTGGGCGAAATGATCTCGACGGCGATCTTCAGATGGCGTGCCGGCATCGGTCGCACATCCGCTGGCAGGCACTCGAAGAGTGCGATGTCGGGACGCCGAATCGTCGCCCGGGGCACCTCCCACAGCACCACATCGAAGTCATGGTTGGCGTCCAAGCATGCCGAAGGATCTTCGGCCATGTATTCACGAGCCGCCGATTCCAGCATCGCCAGGAGCCGGTGGACGGCTTTCTGATGTGCCCTGCTCGGTGATTCGCAACGGACCGCGTCCCCGTTCACCACTTCGACCAAGCGGCAGAACTCTTCGGGAAGCTCGCGCCAGATGTCGACCGTGATCGGCTCCGGCTGCACATTGTCCGGCCGGGCCCAGTCGAAGATCGCTGACATGCGTCGGATTGTAATCACGGCACCACGGTCGACCGGCTCCGTCGACATCAGCTGCCGTTGGATTCGTCTCGCCGTTGCCGACCGCACCACCGCCAGGTTCGAGACAGCTCTGCCGATCGCTCCACACAGCCCACATGTCACCTGTCGACGGAATAACGAATCAGCATCGATCGCCGCTATGGCCTTGGATCGCGGCGAATCGGCGGCGGTCGATCCGGCTATCCGGCTCGGAGTGTGCGCGTGTGTTCCGATGCCGCAGCTCATCGCGCTGCGCGGCCTAGCACGACGCGCGCCGGGGGCGACGGCCGACCCCGGGACGCAACTTCGGGCACTTGTCCAGCAAGGCGCGGATTCGCCGCGTATGCTGCACCTCGACGCACTTCTTACTCAACAGTAAGATAGCCTTACTCTGGAGTAAGATAGCTGGGAAAGACCGCACCAACCCATCCGAGAAAACAGGTGATGATGAGCACTCGAGACAGCGCAACGAAGCGACGTCCAGACACGTCCGCGGTCGGCCTGAACCATCCCAAGCGGGATTGGATGGGCGCGGCGATGCGGGTCATGACGAGCATTACCGGGTCGGAACTGGCCGAGAAATACAACCTGCGCAAGCCGATCGAGCGCGTCACCTACGAGGGCACCAAGACCGGCTTCCGCACGCTCGGCGCGGCGACCCGCGCCTTCGCCAAGGTCGCGGGCGGCGGCGCGCCGAAGCGCCTGGCCACCAACGAGGCGAAGAACAAGGACTTCTTCGACCTGACGCCCAGCGACGAGCAGCAGATGATCGTCGAGACGGTGCAGGAGTTCGCCGCCGAGATCCTGCGCCCGGCCGCCTACGAGGCCGACAACGCCGCCAAGGCGCCGCGCGACTTGCTCGAGCGCGCCGCCGAGCTCGGCATCACCCTGATCAACGTCCCCGAGGAACTCGAGGGTGCGGCCTCCGAGCGCGGCGCGGTGACCAACTCGCTGGTCGCCGAGGCGCTGGCGCACGGTGACATGGGCTTGGCCCTGCCGATCCTCGCTCCCAGCGGCGTCGCTGTCGCGCTCGCGCAGTGGGGCAGCGACGCGCAGCAGAAGACCTACCTGCCCTCCTTCACCGGCGAGAACGTGCCGCAGGCCTCGGTGGTGATCAGCGAGCCCCGCGCCCTGTTCGACCCGTTCGCCCTGGACACCAAGGCCGTGCGCTCGCCGAGCGGCTACCGCATCTCGGGCGTGAAGAGCCTGGTGCCCGCCGCGGCCGACGCCGAACTGTTCCTGATCGCCGCCGAGCTCGACGGCCGTCCCGCGCTGTTCATCGTCGAATCGGACGCGCCCGGTCTGGTGGTCGAGGCCGATCCGAGCATGGGTCTGCGCGCCGCGGGCCTGGGCCGCCTGATCCTGGACAACGTCGCGGTCGGCGCCGACGCCATCCTGGGTGACGGTGACGCCGCGACCCGCGCCGAGGAGTACGCCGACGCCGTGCGCCTGGCCCGCCTCGGCTGGGCTTCGCTCGCCGCTGGCACCGGCCGGGCCGTGCTGGACTACGTGATCCCGTACGTCAACGAGCGCGAGGCGTTCGGCGAGCCCATCTCGCACCGGCAGGCGGTGGCCTTCATGGTCGCCAACATCGCGATCGAACTCGACGGCCTGCGGCTGGTCACCCTGCGCGGCGCGTCCCGCGCCGAGCAGGGCCTGTCCTTCGGCCGCGAGGCGGCGCTGGCCCGCAAGCTCGCCACCGACAAGGGCATGCAGATCGGCCTCGACGGCGTGCAGCTGCTCGGCGGCCACGGCTTCACCAAGGAACACCCGGTCGAGCGCTGGTACCGCGATCTGCGGGCCATCGGCGTCGCCGAAGGTGTCGTGCTCATCTGACCGGCCCGTTCCGCTTTCCAGGAGACCTCACAACATGATCAACCTCGAACTCCCCAAGAAGCTGCGGGCCAGCGCGAACCAGGCGCACCAGGTCGCGCAGGAGATCTTCCGCCCGATCTCGCGCAAGTACGACCTCGCCGAGCACGACTACCCGGTCGAGCTGGACACCATGGCCGCCATGGTCGAGGGCTTGGCCGACTCCGGCACCCAGAAGATCGGCGGCGCCGCCGGTGGCCGCTCGGATGACAGCGAGGGCGACCGCCACGCCACCGAGTTGCTCGGTAACACCAACGGCGGCAACATGTCCGCGCTGTTGAACGCGCTGGAGACCTCGTGGGGCGACGTCGGCCTCATGCTGTCGATCCCGTACCAGGGCCTGGGCAACGCGGCCATCGCCGCTGTCGCCACCGACGAGCAGCTGAAGCGCTTCGGCAAGGTGTGGGCCTCGATGGCGATCACCGAGCCGTCCTTCGGCTCCGATTCCGCCGCCGTGTCGACCACCGCCGTGCTCGACGGCGACGAGTGGGTGCTCAACGGCGAGAAGATCTTCGTCACCGCGGGTCAGCGCTCGACCCACATCGTGGTGTGGGCGACGGTGGACAGAAGCCTCGGCCGCGCGGCGATCAAGTCGTTCGTCGTGCCCCGTGACGCTCCCGGCCTGTCGGTGGCGCGGCTCGAGCACAAGCTCGGCATCAAGGCCTCCGACACCGCCGTGCTGCTGTTGCAGGACTGCCGGATCCCGAAGGACAACATCCTCGGCAGCCCGGAAGTCAACGTGGAGAAGGGTTTCGCCGGGGTCATGCAGACCTTCGACAACACCCGTCCGCTCGTCGCCGCGATGGCGATCGGCGTGGCCCGCGCCGCGCTGGAAGAACTGCGCTCGATCCTGACCGCGGCGGGTGTGGAGATCTCTTACGACACCCCCGCGAACAACCAGCACGCCGCCGCAGCCGAGTTCCTGCGGATGGAAGCCGATTACGAGTCCGCCTACCTGCTCGCCCTGCGCGCCGCGTGGATGGCCGACAACAAGAAGCCCAACTCGCTCGAGGCGTCCATGTCCAAGGCGAAGGCGGGCCGCACCGGCACCGACGTCACCCTCAAGGCCGTCGAACTGGCCGGCGCCATCGGCTACTCGCAGCGCACGCTGTTGGAGAAGTGGGGCCGCGACTCGAAGATCCTGGACATCTTCGAAGGCACCCAGCAGATCCAGCAGCTCATCGTCGCCCGCCGCATCCTCGGCAAGACCAGCGCCGAGCTGAAGTGACGCCGCGTTAGACGGTCGACAACGAAATCCGGTGCGAGCTTCTCGGACTCGCACCGGATTTTTCGTTCTCTCCGCCGTCGGTAGGCGAATGACGTGTCCCCGAACACTTTCAGTGACGCGTAGCTATGGATTTCGCACCACGGGTTCCGTACTCTTCGCCCCCATGTGGAGCATCGTTCTCATTTCGATCGTCAGTTGTTTCGTGATAGCCGCTGGATTCGCGTGGGGGCTGCCCGGCGACTGAGACGCCTGGCGGAAGGCCGGTCGATCACCGGATCACTCGTTCGCAGTGGTCGTTGGCGACTTGGGCACCACCGAGCGTTTCAGTCCGGGTTTCGGCGAGCGAGCCGGGCGGCGGTGACGTCGGCCGTCCAGAGGGGCTGGAGCATGTGCCAGTCGGCGGGGTGGGCGGTGATGCCCGCCGCGAATCGATCGGCCAGCGCCTGGGTGGTCTCACGCACTCCACGGCTGGTGTCGATAGGTGGATCCACGCGGACTCCCCAGCCGTCGGGGGTGTACCAGCAGTGCACGGGGAGAAGTGGCGCGCCGGTGTCGATGGCCAGCCGAGCCGGACCGGCCGGGAGCCGAGCCTGCTCACCGAAGAAAGTGACCGGTACGCCTGTACCGGACAAGTCGCGTTCCCCGAGCAACCCGACGATCCGCCCCTGCCGGATCCGGGCGAGCAATTGCGGGAACGGCGGTGTCGCGGTGCCGGTGAGGGGGATGATCTCGAAGCCCAAGCGTTCACGGAAACGAACGAAGCGCCGGAACAACGATTCCGGCGCGAGCCGCTCCGCGACAACGGTCGGCGAGCCGACGCGCTGCACCAGCCAGACCCCCGCCAGGTCCCAATTACCGCTGTGCGGCAGGGCGAGCACCGCTCCGGTGCCGCGTTCGACCGCCCGGTGGATGTGTTCGAGTCCGGTCGCCGAGGATTCGATGGCGTCGGCCAGGCGCAGCGGGTCCATCGACGGCAGCCGGAAGGCTTCGCGCCAATACCGGGCATAGGAGCGCAGGCTCGCCAGGACCAGCGGCTGCGGCACCTCCTCCGGCGCGGTGCCCAGGACCCGAGAAAGGTTCCGGCGCAATTGGTTCGGTCCGCCGTTCCGAGCCGCGCGTTCGGCTCCCACATCGAAGAGGCGGACGGCCAGTGGTTCCGGCAGGGCGCGCACCAGCCGCCAACCCGCGGCGTAACCGAGATCCCATGCCCTGGCCGCCGGATGCATCGGTCACCCGCCTGCGGCCTGCGTCGTTTCGTCGGTCGCCATGGCAGGCGTTGCGGCGACAGCGTCGCTGAATACGGGCAGATCGACCGCGCCCGGCATCGGCGCGCTGGTATCGACCGGCTCGCTCCGATGGCTGAACAGGTCAGATGACGGTCGGTTACTTCGATACATTCCGGGGTTCTCCGCTCACTCGCGATCGATGGCACCCGACTGGGTGGCGTACCGCGAAGACACGATCGCCGCCGCCGCGAATTCGGCGGTCACCTCGAGAACCCCACACTACGCCTGTGCAGATCAAACGGAATGGTTTTTATCGGAAGTGCGCCGAACCGCTCCTTGGAAGAGATCCGCGATAATGGCGACGACCGCCCGCCGGTTCCCTTCGCGATGTCCGACGACGAGGACAACCACCGCGGCTGCTGTCGACGGGCAGGCCGCTGCATCGATGTGTCAATGACACGATCACGCCAATCCACGTTCATCCCTGGACAGACGCGCCCCGGCCGAGGCAGCCTATCGCCCTGAGTCGCTGGATCGATGAATCAGCGGACGTATCTTCACTCGAGCAGTACCAGCAAACTTCAAGGAGAACTGGTTATGCAACGATTGAGTTTCACGCGTCGCCTCGCCACCGCTTTGGCCGCCTCGGCAGTGTTGGCAGCGCCCTTCGCCGGACACGCCGCCGCCCAACCCGCCACGGTCGATTGGTCCGCCGCCGCGCAGCAACTGCGGACCGCCGCGGCCGGTAATCCGGCGGCGGAGCAGGCGGTGGATCGGCTGATCGCCTCCGGACAGCTCGCGAAGGCAGGTCAGGTCGCCTTGCCCGCCCAGCCGTTCCAGGTTCCGGCGCAGTCGGATATCGGACGCGGTGAGGGGCCGGGCGTGTACGGATCGGGAATCGCCCTCGGGATGGACGGATTCCGCATCGGGTTCTTCGGCGGGCCCGGAACCATCTCGCCGAACCAGGGCGGCGCGAAGCTCGAGGCGCTGTGGATCAATCTCGCGAATGGACGCAGCGGCACCGAGTTGCTCTACGAACACAACGACGTTCCGGTGGACACCACCATCCGCAGCCGCGCCCTGGACACCGGCGCGGGCCCGGTGGTCGCCGCGGTGTACGGATCGCTGTGGCATCGCTGGTAGGTGCCCGTCAGCGACATGAACCCCGATGGGTACGCCTACCGGTTGGGCACCATCTCGGTTCCGTCGTTCGGCGCCGTCTACAACTGAGTACGAAAGGCCCCGGCTCCCGCCGCCACAGGAGCCGGGGCCATCGGTTTGTCGGAAGTTATGGAATTCCGTAGCTTTTGGGTTCGTGAGCCTGGAAGACCGAGTCGCCGAGTTGGAACGGCGGCTCAGCGCGCTGGAAGAAAGAATTCGTCCCGACGACCTACCGCCGGGCGCCGAGCAGTGGGCGGTGGCTCGTTTGCGGGACGAGTTCGCCGCGGCCGACGAGCCCGACGGCGGCGTGCTCTTCGCCGGGTCGGTCCGTTTGCCCAACGACCAGCAGCGCGAGTGGCAGGCCCGGTTCACCACCGGCGACCTCATCGAGGACGACTGGGCCGAGACGGCGGAATGCCTTGCCGCGCTGGGCAGTCCGGTGCGGCTGCGGCTGCTGCGCGAGATCATGGGCGGGCGGCGAACCGCCGCCGAACTGGCCGGAGTGGACGGCGTCGGCGACTCCGGCCAGATCTATCAGCACTTGCGGCAACTGGCCGCCGTCGGTTGGCTGCACACCGCGGGGCGCGGGCGATTCGAAGTGCCCACCGCCCGGGTGGTGCCCCTACTCGTCGCCCTGGCCAGCGCTCGCCGCTGATTCCGGCGGCACTCCGGCGGCCACGTATCCGGCGGTGGCGAGCATCCCACCGATCTGCTCGTAGGTCGCCCGCTCCCGGGGCGCGACCGTCGCCAGGCCGTCCACATAGCGGTTGAACATGCAGAACGCCGCAGCGATGAGGACCGTGTCGTGGATGTCCTCGTCCTTGGCTCCCGCGGCGCGCGCGTTCTCGACGTCCGCCGCGGTCACCTCGAGTCCCGACCGGCGCACCTTGTCCGCGATGCGCAGCAGCGCACGCAGTTTCGGATCGATCGCGGCGGAGTCCACGTCTTCGATGACGGCGTCGACCAGCTCGCGACCGCCGTCGACCAGCGCCGCCGCGGTCGCCGCGTGCGACTGGGTGCAGAAATAGGTCTGGTTGCGCGACGACACGTACGCGGCGATGGTTTCGCGCTCCCCCGGCGTCAGCGGGGACGACCCGCGCAACAGGGTCTGCGCGAATTCGCTGAGCGCCGTTCCGGTTTCGGGCTTGAAAGCGAACAGGCCGCGGATGCCGGGCAGATCGCCGGGAATGTCGATGAACGGTGCACGGTCCTTCGGATCGGACATTGGCCGCGTCTCCCTTCGAGCGGTCTCGAGACGTTGCGAGGGTAGCGCTACCGGCCGGTAACGGCGGGCGAAAAGACCGAAATCGGACCGGCGACCGCTCTCACCCGCGGTGGACACGACCGAACCGAGACGGGTTTGTCCGTTTCTGCTGTGACCTGTCACACTCCGCACTGCTACGGTGGCAAGTCACACGCCGTACCGGTTCGCTAGGTCGAGGACCGACGCGAGGGTTTTGTGGAGGTTGTTCGACATGAATTTGGCCCACACGCTGGAGGCCGTGAAGGCGCTGGGTGTGCTGCGCAGCCGGGGTGTCACCGATCCCCGGAAGCCGCTGGAGACACTGCGGACGATGAAGGAGTCGCGCATCCTCGGCCCGCAGGCGACGTTGATCCGGCACTCCGCGCGCGTGGCGCCGGACGCTCCGGGCATCGTGGACGAGGCGGGCGCCCTGACCTACCGCGAACTGGACGACCGGTCGACGGCCGTCGCGCGCGGCCTGCAAGCGGCGGGCATCTCCGAAGGCCAGGTGATCGGCGTGCTCGCGCGCGACCACCGCGGGCTCATCATCGCCATGGCCGCCGCGGGCAAGCTCGGCGTGCGAGTCGCGTTGATGAACACCGGATTCGCGAAGCCGCAGTTCGCCGAGGTGTGCGCCCGCGAGAAGGTCAAGGCGGTGCTGCACGACAGCGAGTTCCTCGGCCTGCTCGACGCGTTGCCCGCCGACTTGCCGCGCTACATCACCTGGGTCGACGAGGGCGCCACACTCCCCGAGGGTGCGCAGACGCTCGACGACCTGGCGGCCGCCAACTCCGCCGAGCCGCTGCCCGCGCCGAGCAAGCCCGGTGGCTTCATCATCCTGACCAGCGGCACCACCGGCCTGCCGAAGGGCGCTCCGCGCACCAAGGTGACTCCGCTGTCGACGGCGCAGATGGTCGACCGCATCCCGTTCCCGCAGCGCGGCACTCAGGTGATCGTCTCGCCGATCTTCCACAGCACCGGCCTGGCCACCTGGCTGGTCGGCGCGGCGCTGGCCAACAAGGTCGTGGTGCGCCGCCGGTTCGACGCCGAGGCCACGCTCGCCCTGGTCGCCGAGCACAAGGCCGACATGCTGGTGGCGGTGCCGACGATGCTGCACCGGATGGTCGAACTCGATCCGGCGATCCGGGCGAAATACGACACGTCCTCGCTGAAGTCGATCGTGCTGGCCGGTTCGGCGCTGTCGCCGGAACTGACGATCAAGGCCACCGAGGCGTTCGGTCCGGTGCTCTACAACCTCTACGGCTCCACCGAGTGCGCCGTGGCGACGGTGGCCAACCCGGAGGATCTCGCCCTCGCGCCCGGCACCGTCGGTCGCGCGCCGATCACCTGCGAGGTTCGCCTCTACGACGACAACGACCAGCGCGTCACCGCCACCAACACCACCGGCCGCATCTTCATCCGCAGCGGCGCTCCGTTCGAGGGCTACACCGACGGCAGGAACAAGCAGATCGTCGACGGCTATATGTCCAGCGGCGACGTCGGCCACTTCGACGAGAACGGCCTGCTCATGGTGGACGGCCGCGACGACGACATGATCGTGTCCGGCGGCGAGAACGTCTTCCCGCAGGAGGTGGAGAACCTGCTGCTGGAACGGCCCGACATCTTCGACGTGGCCGTGGTCGGCGTGGACGACGCGGAGTTCGGCAAGCGCCTGCGCGCCTTCGTCGTTCCCGAGCCGGGCTCCTCGCCCGACGGCGAGGAGATCAAGGCATACGTGAAGAACAACCTGGCGCGCTACAAGGTGCCGCGCGAGGTGGTCTTCCTCGATGACCTGCCGCGGAACGCGACCGGCAAGCTGCTGCGCCGCGTGCTGGTCGAGTACGAGGTCAACGCCTGATGAACAACGGGCCGGGCCACCGCGCCCGGCCCGTTACCAGCGGGTAGCGCCCGCTGAGATACGTGACACAACCGGTTACACAAGCTTGCTAGTGTTAGCACCAGCACTGGGTATCGAAATTGCGATCCGCACCACCCGGAGGATCACCGGGTGATACCGCCGGAAGGTTGTCGTCGATGTCTCTTTCCCTCCCCGCGTTGGGCGGCGCCGCCCGCAAGGCGGGCGATCTGGCCCTTGGCGTGAACGTGATGGTCAAGCGGCGGCTGTTCAATCCGCTGCGCCCCGACCATGCCGCTCGGTCGGCGTTCAATATCTTGAAGTTCGGGCCGTTCGCGGGTGTCGTCATGCATGCCGCGCAGACGAGGCCGCACGCCGTCGCGATCGTCGACGAGCGCGGGGAGCTGACTTTCGGCGGGCTCAACGAACAGTCCAACGCCTTGGCCCGCGGGTTGCAGAGCAAAGGCATCAATCCCGGTGACGTGGTGGCGATCCTGGCGCGCGACCACCGCGGCATGGTGCTGAGCCTGCTGGCCACCGGCAAGCTCGGCGTGCGCGGCGTGCTGATGAACACCGGGTTCGCCAAGCCGCAGTTCGCCGACGTCGCCGAGCGCGAGAACGTCAAGGCGGTGCTGCACGACAGCGAGTTCATCGACCTGATGAGCGCCATCCCCGCCGCGATCCCGCGCATCCTCACCTGGGTGGACGAGAAGGACAACGCCGATCCGGCGATCCCGACCGTCGATTCGCTGATCAGCGGGCAGTCCGGCGCATCGCTGCCCGCCCCGGCCAAGCCCGGCGGCATCGTCATCCTGACCAGCGGCACCACCGGCACCCCGAAGGGTGCCCCGCGCGACCGGGTCAGCCCGTTCGCCTCGGCTCAGTTCGTCGACCGGGTGCCGCTGCCCGCCAACGGCACCATGATCATGGCGGCGCCGATCTTCCACGGCACCGGCTTGTCCCAGTTCACCCTCGGTCTCGCACTGGGCAACCGGGTGGTCTTCCAGCAGCGCCGCTTCAATCCCGAGCAGACCTTGGCGAACATCGAGAAGTATCGGGCGGATTCGCTGATCGTGGTGCCCACCATGCTGCAACGCATCCTGGACCTGGATGCGGACGTGCTGGCGAAGTACGACGTCAGCAGCATCAAGGTGATCTTCGCGGCGGGCTCGGCCATCGCGCCGGACGTGGTGACCCGCACGCTGGACCACTTCGGCGACAGCCTCTACAACCTCTACGGCTCCACCGAGTGCGCCGTCATGACCGTCGCGACGCCCGAGGACCTGCGCAAGGCGCCGACCACCGCAGGCAAGGCTCCGGTCGGCATCCGGATCGTGCTGCTCGACGAGAAGCGCAAGCCGATCACCGAGCCGAACGTGACCGGAACCATCTTCGTGGACAACGGCTTCGCCTTCACCGGCTACACCGACGGTCGTAGCAAGGAGATGGTCGACGGCATGATGTCCAGCGGCGACGTCGGGCACTTCGACGCCGACGGCCTGCTCTACATCGACGGCCGCGACGACGACATGATCGTCTCCGGCGGCGAGAACGTCTTCCCGCTCGAGGTGGAGAACCTCATCGCCGGTCGCGACGACATCTTCGAAGCCGCGGTCGTCGGCGTCGAGGACCGCGAGTTCGGCAAGCGGCTGCGCGCGTTCGTCGTTCCCGGTCCCGATTGCAAGCGCGATCCGCAGGAGATCAAGGACTACGTCAAGGCGAATCTCGCCCGCTACAAGGTGCCGCGCGAGGTGGTCTTCCTCGACGAGCTGCCGCGCAACGCGACCGGCAAGCTGCTGCGCAAGCCGCTCATCGAGATGGAGGTCGACGCGGGCTGAGCGGCGCGCGTCCACGGTCTTCCTGGCGGTGCGCCTGCCGCCCGCCCGGGAGGCCGAAGTATTTCCAGTTGGAAGCTGCATGTCGCACCGGTTTTCGGGGCCTGCCGATGCGGTCGGATGCGTGCAATCGGTCCGCTATCATCAGCGGGTGAGTTACGAGTTCGACCGGTCTGCCGCGGGACGTCGCGGCGCCGTCGCGCGGGTGCGCGGTGGCTCGGCCGGTGCGATCTCGGGGGCCATTTCCGTCGCGGCGCACGGCTGGGCTTCCGGCGGCATGCTGCCGGACACCACTGCGCTGGCCCTGCTCGCCGCCGCGTCCGCCGTGATCGGCGCGCTGGTCGCGGGTCTGGCGCCGCTGCGCGAGACGTCGTCCGGGCTGGTCGCGGCGCTGGTCGCCGGGCAGCTGCTCGGGCACTTCACCATGGGGATCAACTCGGGACACCTGCATCACGGTGATGCTCAGCTGACTCCGGCCATGCTGGCCGCGCACGTGTGCGCGGCGTTCGCGGCGGCCATCGTGATCCGGGGGGCGGAGGCCGCGCACCGGATCGGCACCGCGGTGCTGCGCCGGGTGCTGCCGGTGCGGCACACGCCGCCCGTCGTCGCGGACCGCGCTCCCTTGCGGACGGTCCATCGTGACCGGGTCGTCCTGCGTGTTTTCGCCACCGAGGCGCTGCGCACACGTGCTCCGCCGCTCGCGGTCGTTCTCTGAATCCTTTTCCACACCCGGTGCACGCGTGGCGTGAGTGTCGCTCATCGTCACGGTCTTTCCTCGTGCAGCGCAGTGTCGCCGCGCACACTCGTGCCCACGCCTGGGCGTGCCGACGCGACGCCGTCCACCGGGTCGCACACCTTCCTTCCGTGCGGTGCCGAGATCGCGCTTCCGTCGAATGAGCGCGTCCGCAGGTGATTCCGCGACGGCTGTCCGCGCAGGACGGTCGCCGCGGCGGTCGCGTGCCCACCGCCGGCAGGAAAAGGGTTGCGTCTTAACCGGGTTCCGCCGTCAGAAACGAAATGATCGTGAGTACAACAGAAACTATTTCCGACGCCGACTTATCGGAGCCGTCGGATTCCTCCGGCCCACGCCGGGCCACCGCGCGTAACAGTCTGTACGCGCTGGCCATGCGGCTGCACTTCTACGCGGGAGTGTTCGTCGGGCCGTTCATCCTCATCGCCGCCGTCACCGGCGCGCTCTACGCGATATCGCCGACGCTCGAGTCGATCGGGTCGCGCGACCTGCTGACGGTCACCGCGACCGGAACGCCGAAGCCGCTGTCGGAACAGGTCGGCGCGGCCGTCGCCACTCGGCCGGATCTCCAGCTCGTCGCCGTCGCCCCGGCGGGGGGCGCCGAAGACACCACCCGGGTGCTGTTCAGCGACCCGTCGCTCGGGGAATCCGAGCGGCGGGCGGTGTTCGTGAACCCGTACACCGCGCAGCCGGTGGGTGATTCCGTCGTATACGGCAGCTCGGGTGCGCTGCCGATGCGCACCTGGATCGATCGGTTGCACCGGGACCTGCACCTCGGCGAACCCGGCCGGCTCTACAGCGAGCTCGCCGCGTCCTGGCTGTGGATCGTCGCGCTGGCCGGGCTGGTCATCTGGGTGCGCCGGGTGCGCAGCAGACGGGCCCGCAACGGCTGGGGCTGGCTGTTCGCGGCCGATCGGTCGCAGCGCGCGCGAGGCCGCACCCTGAACTGGCACGGTGCGGTCGGAATGTGGGTGCTTCCCCTCGCGCTGCTGCTGTCGGCGACCGGCATGACCTGGGCGACCTACGCGGGTGCGAATGTCACCGAACTGCGTCAGCAGCTCGGCTGGACCACACCCGCGGTCAGCACCGCGCTGCCCGGAACCGCTGCTTCGAGCCATGATTCGGGTTCCGAGCACCATGGCGGCGGCCACGCAGAGCACGCGCCAACCGCCCCGGCCGAACGGATCGCCCAGCTGGATCGGGTCTACGCGACCGCCCGCGCCGAAGGCATCACACAGCCGGCCGAGATCGCCGTACCGGCCGCGCCGGGCAAGGCATTCGCGGTGAAGGAACGCCGGATGCCCGGCACCTACACCGTCGACTCCGTGGCCGTCGACGGCGCGACCGGCGCGGCCACCGACCGTCTGCCGTACGCCGACTGGCCGCTGATGGCCAAGCTCACCAACTGGGGCATCCAGTTCCACATGGGGCTGATGTTCGGGTTGCTCAATCAGTTGTTGCTGCTCGCGGCGATGATCGGCCTGATCACCGTGATCGTGCGCGGCTACCTGATGTGGTGGCGCAGGCGGCCGACCCGCGATGCGGGGCGGTTCGTGCTGGGCCGGGCCCCACGACGCGGCGCGTTGCGCAAAACCTCGCTCTGGCTGGTCGTGCCGTTGGTGGCCGCCGTGCTCGTGGTCGGCTGGTTCGTCCCGCTGGTCGGGTTGAGCCTGCTCGCCTTCCTCGCGATCGACGTGCTGCTCGGCCTCGCCGGACGGATGCGCGCCGCCGCTTAACCACACATTCGCGGGCGAAAGCCCGTCACCCCCAACGACCTACCGAAACGTCACGGGTATGGCCGTCGCTTCGCCATGCCTTCGAAACCAAGGATTTCCCATGCAGATCACGAAACTAGCCCTGGCCGCCGCGTTCACCACCGCTGCCGTGAGCATCGCCGCGGGCACGAGTTCCGCCGCTCCCGAGGTCGCTCCGGTGGACAGCGCGTCCGTCGAGGCCACATCCACGGAGGCCGCCGAGGCCGTCGGTTTCACCGCCCACGCCACCGAGACCGCCAGCATCATCAGCATTGATTCCGGCTCGCTGGTGGTCGAGGACCAGGCGCTGAAGGTGAAGGCCGCCGACGGCACCGTCGTCGCAGGCACGCCGTTGACCTTCCTGGTCGACGAGTTCGAATTCCCCATCGCCGCGGAGATCTCCGGCCGCACCGCGACGCTGACCCCGCAGTTCGACCTGGCGCACGCGGTCTACAAGCCGGTCGCCCTGCCGTTCGAGGACAAGGCGCCGTGGAAGACGGAGTACGACCGTGAGCAGGCGGCCTGGTCCCGGATGACCAGCACCATCTCCATGGGGGCCACCATCGGCACCCTGGTCGGCGGTATCGGCGGCGCGGCGGTGGGCTGCGTGCTCGGCGGCATCGCGGGCGCGACCGTCGCCGCCGCCACCATCGTCGGCATGTTCGGCCCGTTCATCCCGGCCGCCGCCGTCGGCTGCCTCGGCGGCATCGTCGCCGTCGGCGCCCTCGGCACGGTCGCGGGCCAGATCCTGGTGACGGCCCCCGTCGCCATCGGCGCGGCGATCATGTACTTCTCCACGATCAACGCACCTTTCAGGGGGCAATGAGCTGACCTGCGCAAAGAGTCCCGCCTCTCGCGGTCCACCAGGGACTTTGCAGGTCAAGTGATTTTACGTCATAGCGGCTCCGGTCCGGGATCTCCCACAGACCGGGGCCGCGCATGCGCCTTGAGGAAACCATGGAATCCTTAAGCTTTCATCACAGGTCGGCACCACTACTACGTACGATCAGTACCTGTCAACCATGTCAGCCGTACCGCGGGTTACAGAGACACTGAGTCCCCCTGTGGCTACCTGGATCAGGAGATCCTGCTCTACCACTGCAGCGTTGCACGCGACACAAGCTTCCTCGCTGCCGAGACTCGGCCACCTGTACAGTCATACGTGTGAAGCCGACGGTGACGACCTCTGTCCAAAACTGGCCGGAGGACGCAGTCCGGCTGAACGCGATTTGCCCGTACTACACGATGTTCCCGCTGGACTTCCCGCTTCAACAGATCGCCGCAAAGCCCGAAGCAACTCGCGTGCTGGACCCGTTCTGCGGAAGGGGTACAACGCTGTATGCTGCGCGACTCGCAGGCCTGCCTTCGGTAGGGATAGATATCAATCCCGTCGCCGTCGCAATCGCAGAAGCAAAACTTACTCAGGTTACCTCGGGTGCAGTACTGCGACTGGCCCGGCAAATTCTTAACAGCGGTGTGCAGGGCGACATGCCCGAAGGCGAGTTCTGGCACTGGTGCTTCGAACGCGAAACGTTGCGCGAGATCGTTACCCTTCGCGCAGGTCTCATGGGAATGAGTTCTGCAACAGCGAGGATGCTTCGCGCTGTACTGCTGGGCATCCTGCATGGCCCACGCAACAAGGGGCTTCCATCCTACCTATCAAACCAGATGCCGCGGACTTACGCATCCAAGCCCGCATACGCAGTAAAATTCTGGAAGACGCGCGGCATGAATCCAATGCATATCTCCACATTGGACGTCATCGCACGGCGGGCCGATCGGCTGTTGAAATCGACTCCGCTTACCCAAGGCGGTCGAGTTTACCTTGGCGACTCCGTCGAAACCCTCCAAGAGTTGCGTCAGAAGTTCGATTTGGTAGTAACTTCTCCTCCCTACTACGGCATGCGCACCTACGTAGCTGATCAATGGCTACGGTCGTGGTTCCTTGGCGGCCCCCCGGAGGTGCCCTACGACACTTCTGGACAGATCGCCCGCCAACCGAATCAAGATGCCTTTATAGGCGCCCTTGCCGATGTTTGGGCTGCAACCGCGCGCCGTTGTCACCTGGGCGCTCGGCTAGCAATCCGCTTCGGCGCGCTACCTTCGGCTCGCACGGAGCCTGAGCAAATGATTGTGGATTCAATCCTGAAAGCGGACGCCGGTTGGAGCATTAAGGCGATACAGCCTGCTGGTACTTCACCCAAACGCGCCCGGCAGGCCGAACAGTTCGGCAAAGCTGGCTCCGCCATTGATGAGATTGATGCCGTCGCCGAGTTGGACGGATCATTGCGCCAATTGTCGACTAGATAACTCCAGCATTCATGGATGGGACCAGCAGTGAATTCTCACGAAAGCCAGCTCCACCTTGAGGTTTCCCTTCTTCCAGGGGAGACCATTGATGCACTGAAGCCGGTGGAGCCATCACATCTGACTGATGCGGAACTGAATCAGAGGTACGTCAAAGAAGGGGTCCGTATTGTCATCGAGCAAGCCCGCTACCCGCTGAATCAGATTCTCACCATGTTCACGGACACTTTCACGACGGAGTCTGGAGAAAAAGAAGCCAAATATAAGAGAGACCCCGAATATCAGCGCCGCCATCGATGGGACAATGGGCGAAAATCCAGGCTAATCGAGTCATTTTTAATGAACGTACCAGTGCCTCCAATATTCTTATATGAATACGAGTTAGCCCGATTTGAGGTAATGGATGGCCGTCAGCGATTAACCGCCTTGATGGATTTCTACGAAAATTCTTTAGAATTAACCGGCCTCCAACATTGGCCGGAACTTAACGGTCGAACGTATTCTAGTCTGCCCAGTTCGATTCGTGACGGCATTGATCGACGATACCTATCATCAATTATTCTACTGAATGAGACAGCCGCAGATGAGGAACAGGCCGCGTTTCTCAAAAAATTGGTTTTCGAGCGATTGAACTCGGGCGGCGTACGGCTTAGCGGGCAGGAAACACGCAATGCAGTGTACAACGGGCCGCTAAATGACTTGTGTCTCGAATTATCCCAAACTGCGGAACTGCGTGGAATGCTGGGGACTCCTCTCGACGCAGAAGAAGTAGCCCCGAACGACATCGACGACTCGGATGACTCCGAGGCGGCCAGTACTGAGCTAGATGCTGAAGGTGTCGAGATCACTAAAATGGGCCGGAAAATGTTCGAGTCTATGGATGATGTGGAGATCGTCCTTCGGTTCTATGCATATCGCCACCTGTCTAAGTTCTCTCAGGGCTTAAATCGCATCTCAGATTTCTTGGACGAATTCTTAGTGAGAGGAAATAAATTCGACCAATCTACCCTCGCGGGGTATAAGCAACTTTTCCTAGAAAATATTAAGTTCTGGCACGGAGTCAACGGAACCACAGCATTCCAGGTTAAAGGAAGCAATCGCCATTTCAGTAAGATCGCCTATGACGCGCTGATGTACGCCAGTTCTGCGCTTGATCGAGAGCAGAAGGCAACTCTACTGAGCAGCCCCCAAGCGGTCCGGTCAGCAATCGCTACAATGTACGAAAATCATGGTGCTTTCTTTGGAGGTCGCAGGACTAACATAGCGGACGCACATCGACGGAACGATTTTGCAATTGAGGCGTTGCGTTCGGCATTGACTACCATCGGCGCATAGGTCCGGGTCTAATGCTGCCACAATACAATGGGTTGGCGTCCGACCTCCAACGGATTCGCCGGTTCCTCACGAGCAGTTCAGAAGAACGGCAAACTTCTGACCAGCGCAGGTTCGCCTACATCGCTTGCATCTCCGCGCTGTACTCATCTTTCGAAAACTTCGCTGAACAGGTCGCATTCCGGTTCAGTCAGATGATGCTAGCAGACCCGAGCAATTGCTCTGAAGACCAAATGCTAAAGTTGCGTCGGCGCTATGTGCGTAGTGCATCAGCATTGCTGGGGCAATCTCTAGGCGTGGGAAGGTATCAGGGTGTTACGGAACTTGACGTCGCCAAAAGCCTCGCGTCGTGCTTGGATGAGTCGCACACTTCCATTGATTTGAGACTCGAACTGATCGCACTTCATAATTCGAATCTTCGTTGGGAATCATTGGCGGAAATTTTTCATTGGGCGATGCCAGATCTACTGAGCAAGATCCAATACTCGGATTCAGTACAAAAGTGGATGTCTCTTACCCCAAATGTGAGCGACGGGACCCTGCCGGTGGTCCTTAAAAATGAGTTGGACGACCTTGTAGAACGTCGTAACGAGGTCGCGCACCGAGCCATTCCTGACGAGATCCTTTCCTATGAGCATCTATTAGCGAAAGTCAGCTACATCGAAGCGATTTCACTCGGGCTCATCGCAAGTCTCGCCGGCCCACTCCTCAAGGCAGCGATGAAAAACGGAACAAGCGTGTCTCTGGGCATTCCGGCGGATTACTATAAGAGCCGTAGGGTTGTTATAATTAGTTCTCTGAAGTCGGAGATCTCAGAGGGAGATTTAATCTTCGCGACTGGAGATAATTCCACGCGCTGGGGTCGCGTACTGGAGGTCCAGGTTGCCGATGAACGGGTTGCACACGCGCCTGAAGGTGCAGAAGCTGGCCTACTACTCGATTTCGTGGCTCCTAACAAGGTAGAACTCAATTTTTGGCAAGAACCGATTCCCGATCTCGCCTCTCCTCCGGACGGAATCTTCGGCAGCCGCGGACCATTCATCACTGCTTAAGCTCCCAGGACCGGTGCTAACGGGTGATGATTCACATTTACAGCAGCGCGTGTCGCATCTCGTAAACGGCTGGTGGGCGAAACGTCCGGTGAGGGGGGTGACGCGGCGGTAGCAGCCAATGCTCCATATGCTGTTTATTAGATTGTTTACGGACATGGGCGAGCCCCCCATGAGGGAATCGTCAAACTGGCAGGCCCCCCGAGGGGCGCGGCAGTTCAACAGAAGCCGCATATCCTTCCGGAGGCAGGACTGATATCCCGACCTTCACGTAGGTGTACCTCATGGCGGCGGCTGTTTACAACGGAAGTGAAATTCGTGTTGGATCGGCACGCGGCGTTTCCAATAGAGGGTGCAGAAGGCATGCATGTCGAAGGCGCGTGCTGGGGGAGTTCGTGTCCCACCCTAGGACGCGCGCCAGCAGGGTCCCGCCCGCAACGGCAGCGAGGACGGGGTGCCTGGCGCGCAGTTCTTGAATTCTGTAGAGGAAATTTTGGCAAATTCTGTGCTGAAGTTGCTGTTGGACGTCAACCATCAAATGAAGCCCGACACTGTTGGAGGTTTCTGTTGGAGGTTTTGGAGGTTTCCTACTTCCCTTTTCTCTTTTTCTTCTCGCAGTGGGACGCGCCAACTTCTCTCCCTGCGCTACAACGAATCTCGAGAACATCCCGCATCCACTCACCCGCGAATGCTCCATTGCACCGTAAGACGAGCGGACGCGAAGGGCTGGCACTGCTGCCGCACAACCCAGCGTTCGACCCGAACCCCGCCCCTAACCAGGAGGCCGACCACACTTGAGCCGATCGGCTGTGGATGATTATCGGTCGCGAGTCATTCCGCGTGCGCGGTCTTGTCCGTGTCCGGTGCCGCCACGCACAACGCTCGGGGCTTGGCCGGGTGGATGCCGCACCGCTGCTTGCGGGTGATGCGCCTCCCCCAACCACAGCAGTCGTTCGACATCCGACAGACGCCCGTTCTCGTCCAGTTCCTTGAACGCGGCGTTCCGCGCCTCGTTCAGCGCCGTGAACGCCGCCTCCCGTTCCTTCTCGGCTGCTGCCGCGCGTGCCTCGACCGCTTCGCGCTCAACGATCGCGGCGTCGGCCGCTTCGCGGGCCGCTTGTTCTCCGGTGTCGGCGGATTCGCGTTCCTGATACTGGGTGGGCAGCGGGAACTCCTGCGCCACCTGTTCGGCGGCTTCCCGTGCGATCCGTGCCCGCTCGGTTTCCGGCGTCTGGCGTGCTTGCCTGGCCCGCTCGGCCTCTGCTCGGGCTTGCCGGTCACGCTCGAGCTGCTGCGGCGCATCCACGCGGCCACGCGTAGCGGCTTCCCGGAACTGCTGGATCTTGCGGAATTTTTCGGCTCGTTCTTGCGCCCGGACGATCTGGCGGATCTTCGCCAGTCGTTCCCGTGCCCGGTCGGCTCGATTCAACTCGTACGGCCGGATCAGCTCTAATTGCTGGGATACCAGCGACTGTCCGAGCCGCATCGCGCGAAGTGCATCCGATCTGGATACTACTTCGTGCTGAAACCTGCCCGGGAACTCCTGGGCTATTTCGCGCATGTATTCGAGGACGGAGCGTGGCACCTTTTCCCCAGAAACAGTCTCCCATCGGCTTTGGGTAAGTATTCCTGCCTGAAGTGCCGCGCGTTCAGTCTTCAGTTGCCTGAGTGTTTCTCGCTCGTTGACGCGTCCTGATTTCCGTTCGACACCGTTTGCGCCCCTGCCCTGGGTGCGGGCGGAATCCAATACGCGGACGCTCTTTCCGATTCTGATTGCGAATTGACGAACCCAGCCGCGTTCGCGAGTCTCGCCCCGGATCTGCGCTCGTCCCAGTTCGAAGTACAGGCCCTTTTCATAGTTGGTCAATCGCCGCCGGATGGCATCGTACTCATCGGGCACTGTCGCCCCCCACTTACAGTCGAATCAGGCAGGCTTACCGGCCATGCGAATACTGTATTCGACCCCTTTGGGGCCGAAACTCTCCATGAACAACTCTTCCGCCAGTGGCATCAGCTCACAACCGAGACCACTGTCAGAGAAATGCACAGCGGGTCCGAAGTCGGAATACAAAGGAGCACCGGAGTCCTGGCTATTCGTCCATGTCATCCCAGCGTGCCGCCGTACGCAAGCTTCACCCAAAAATCGAATGAATCCATCTGCGGCTTCCCGGTTCTCCGGCGAAATAAAGCTTGCGCGGTCGTGGAAGCGATTCTGTGCGGCTTCCAAGATTTGCAACGTCAACGGCGGTTTCCACCACGGATCCGTGTATGCGGCAACTCCGGGAACTGTGTCGGACAAGAACTCCCGAATGGCCGATTCCATGCGTTCAGGCGCAACCCAATCCAAGTACGCCTCCGTTGCGGCGTCGAATTCGATATCAAAACCCATTTGGTCGTCGTCCACTGGCGAAGCCTTCCCCTCATGCGAGCTGTCTCGTATCGCGGTTTCGAGCACTACAGTGTCACGTCGGTACGTGTCACCGGGCAAGCGGTGTGCGGAGGCGGAGTGTCGCATCATCGCTCGACATACAGCCGCCCACAGGGCATCCGGGGCAGCCGATCAGTTGCGCCGCTGGCGACGGCTACGGCGTCGGTGCAACTGCGGATATTTTCGTCTTGCAGGAACACGAGGGCCGCAGTCAGGCATGCCGCGTAGTGCAGGGTGTGGCCGCGCATTCGCACGATCAGGTGCACGTCGGGTTCGTCCGGCAGGGGTGAGGTCAGGCCGCGCATCGAGTGGTGCGGTTCGGCTGTGGGTTGCATGGGAGCCTTCCGTGAAGGGGGTTGACCCTTGCGTGAATGTGCTGCGGGGCAATGAATTCGGCGGGGCGGGGGAAGGCTGGCGGGCGGGTTCGGTTGGGCACACCGATGGAGTTCCGTCCGCGCAGCCTTCCCCCTTTTGGGTGCCCCGGCACGTGGCGAGCTTCCCCTGTGGTGCAAAGGGGGACCAGGGGGACGCGCTTTCGTGCGGGGCGGTCTGGGTGGTTCAGGTGTTGTTGAGGTGCTGGCCGATGATGGCGGGGATCAACAGGTCCAGAAAGGTGATGTCGTCGGCGGCGGGAATGTTCTCGATGATCGGATCGAGTACCGGTGCGGCATACAGGCGCCCGGTGTGCGGTGCGGCGGCAGTGCGGGCGCTGCTGATCAATGCATAGACCACCAACGCCATCACACGGACACGGGTCGTGTCGCTCATCCCGTCGCGCACCGCGTCTGTGGTGGCGGCTACCAGCGTGCCGATCACGTCGGTAAGAACGTCGAGTTCGGCGTCGGCTCGCTCGGCGTCCTGGTCCCCGGTCACCGACCGGCCTGCGGCGGCGGGGCAGGCTGGGTGGCGAGGTCGGGATAGCGGGTGGGATCGAACACCACGCGGATACCGATCCACGGGCATTTCTGCCCACCGAGCGTGATATCCATCGGGGAATCGTGGTCGGCCATGCGACCGCGAACCACCGTCACCATCTGCCCGAAGCAGTTCATCGACGGGCATTTGACCGACAGCACTTCGCTGGTCTGCTGGTCGAAGGTGAACAGGCCGGACTGCTCGACGGTGATCCACGGCCCACACGCCGGTCTACACCCGAACGGCACCACAGCGTTGGGGTGTTCAGGCATACGCCATCACCCGCCCTCGCTGCCGCACACGCTCGGCGACGCAGCCCCGGATCGCCTCGACCACCGCCCGCCCCGAGGGCCGGTAGGCGTCGCGGGGCGGATGCACCCACGCCCGGAACAAGCCGGGCCGCTGACCGGGACCGGGCAACGCGATCTCCCCGGCACGAAGGATCGACACACCCAACCGCGACATCTCCGCGAACAACCGAATGTCCTCCGGCAGATCCGGCCCGGTCAGAAACGTCCAACGCTGCGAACGCGGATGCGTCATCACCGGCCCGGCCTGCTGACCCGTTCGCTCCATCCACGCCTTTACTTCCGAGCCGATGAACGCGGGCATCATCACCCCACACACCCGGCCCGCGCGTAGCGTGATGCGCCCCAGATGCGGCGGGTGGACTTCAGCGGGCAGATCGCACACCTGCCGGTAGAAGTGACACACCGACAACGGCGTGTGCCCAGGCTGTTTCGACAATTTCACGAACAACTCCCCTGCTCGATGCACTGGTGTGCACCCGACGCCGAGGCCGAACCGTATGGCTGCGCGTCATCGGGCAACCAGCAGGGCCGGGATGAGGGACCGGCGACACCCGGCGTCGGGGCTGAATCCAGGCTCTGTGTTCGGGGCAATGCTCACAATGGCAGTACTGAGCAGCGGTGTTGGAAACTACTAATTCCGAGCGGGCTCGGAACGCGCTGCGTCCGCGTACCGTTGGCATATGGGCGCACAACTAAGGGTTGTCCCGTAAGTCCGACGCGGTGATGACGACCTGGACCCGGTTACGGTCAGCGGGCGTGGGCGAGGTTGGCCAGAGTGGCAACTCCG
>NZ_JBSGEZ010000041.1:0-70594 GCF_053603155.1 Nocardia sp. NPDC004260
CCTTCGGATAGGGCCTGGTCCCCACTATCAACTCCTCGAACTCCGGACCCTACGGTCCAGCTACTCAAGGTGTCCACACCCCGGGGGGAACCGCCCAGTTCCACGACGCGGGTGAGCAGGAATTCTCGCAGTGCCATGCCGTCGCCCCACCGGGTCACGAGGAGCCGCTCGGGCGGTTGTCCGGCGATGGCGCGCAGAGCGCGGCGGCGTTGATGGTCGAAGGCGGCGACGAGCGCCGCTGGATTCGGATGTGCGGCTGCGGCGTCCTGGGCCGCCGACACGCGTTCGGCGTTGGCGGTCGCGTCGAAGATGCGCGGATGGTAGTAGCCGGCGGCATCGAGGTTCGCGCGGGCGGGCGGGGGAGCGGCCAAGCCGTCGGGGACGCGAGCGATCGCGGCTGTGACGTGCGCGATGAGTTCGGCGACTGTCCATGGTGGGCAAGGGGTGGGCAGTGTGAACTGGTGTGCCGTCAGTGTGGCGGTGGCCCGTGCCCAGGCGGTGCACTCCTCGTCGAAGGCCCGGGCCACGAGGTCATCCGTAGGCGCGTCAGGCATCGACCGGCCCTCGGCGCTTCGTGCTGCTGGAACTGCTTTCACATCCCGCGAGCAGCACTACAGCACCAATGGCAACGACCATGGCGCTTATCGGCTTCGCTCTACCAGACATTCGCCGAACTCCCTTTCCTGCGAAGCGTTTGGCGAGCAGAACGACTCGCCGATATTCGACTCTTCAGCCCCCGAAGTAGGCCTCCGAGAGTGGGTCTGCGCGCTGGGACGGTCAGAAGCAGACAAGGGCACCAGATCGTGCCGCGGAACCAGTGGTTCAGACCGGCAGGACCGCTGGAGATCCCGCAGTCGTCGATCACCTAGCCCGACGGGGCCCTGGGCCTGCGCTGGAGCGGGGGACATCAGCGCCGCACCGGCGAGGAGGGCTGCCCACGACGATGTGGTGATCGACTCGAATCATCGCGAAGCCGTTCTCTGGAATCAGTTTCGGTCACGAATATAGCCTCGGTGGCTGAATCGAGCGCCGGGCTCCTCCTGTTACCAGCCCTCGAGCACGCGCGGCGCGAGTCACCCCCTGCGGTCAGCCTCGCACGTGCAGCCCGAAACCCGTGCGGCCCGAGGGCTCCAGCCCTTCCTTCAGCTGCAGCGAGGGGATCTCATAATCACCGAAGTTCTGCCGCCGGAACGCGATCGGCTCGGTCGACTCCAGGGTGAGCAGGCGTTGCTCCCAAGCCTTGGCGACATCCGGGTAGTCCTCGCCGGTCATCCGGTCGGTCCCGTACAGCACGAACGGCGGCAGCACTTCGATGCCCGGGTAGTACAGGATGCCGTGGTGGATCGGGAACAGTAGATCCTCGATCGGGCCGTTGATGCCGCGGGCGGCGTAATGCGACTCCGGGCCGCCGGCGGTCACCGACAGTAGAGCTTTCCTGCCCGCGAGTGTGCCTTCGCCGAAGCGCTCACCGTACTTCGTGTCGTTGTGCTCGCCGACGCCGTATGCGAAGTGGTAGGTGAACACGCGGTCCACCCAGCCTTTGAGGATCGCGGGCATCGTGTACCACCACAGCGGGAATTGGAAGATGATCGTGTCGGCCCACAGCAGTTTCTCCTGCTCGGCCAAGACGTCCGGGGTGAGCGTCCCGGCGTCGAAGGCTCGGCCGGAGTCCAGGGCGACCTTCAGCGGACTCGAGGCGTGGGGCCCGTAGTCCGCGGCGTCCACAACCGCCTTCCAGTTCATCGCGTACAGATCGCTCACTCGTACCTCGTGCCCGGCTGTCTCCAATGTGGACACAGCGAGGTCCTTCAGCGAGCTGTTGAGCGACTTCGGCTCGGGGTGGGCGTAGACGATCAGCGCCTTCATGGGAACTCCTTCGGATCAGGTGCCTTCGATCCTGAGCACCGCGGCGCCCGGTGTTCAGAGACGCTTCTTCCGTCGGACGGGACTTCCTGGTAACGGCAGGACCACCTTCACGAGCACCACCGAGGCCATACTGGGGACGTGGACGATCTTGCGGGCTACCTGCGGACCCGGCGTTCCCGGGTCGACCCGGCGACCGCCGGCATTCCCATCGACAGGCGCCGCCGGGTCGAAGGGCTTCGCCGCGAGGAGGTCGCGCACCTGTCCGGGGCTAGCATGTGATTAGTGGCCCCTACCCGTTTGGGAGTGATTGCCATGGTGAAACCGCAGGTTACGGCCGGTTCCTCGTTGGTGTTGGATATCTATGCGCGGGTGTCGCGGGTGGGTGATGAGCGGCAGCGGTCGACCGGTGGGCAGGTCGATGACTGCACGGTGCGGGTCCAGGACCTGGGCGCGACCGTGGGAGAGGTCCATGTCGACGACGGGCGATCGGCATGGAACCCAAATGTGAAGCGGCCCTCGTGGGATCGGCTGATGGCGCGCCTCGAGTCCGGGGAGACGGGCGGGGTGGTGGTGTTCGACATGGCCCGGTTCTCCCGTCGCCCGATCGAGGGCGAGCGGTTGATCCTGGCCGCCGAACGGGGTCTGGTCGTGCTGGACAGCGAGGGCGAATACGACCTGGAAACAGCGAACGGCCGCAAGACTTTCCGTGACCAGCTCAACGCGGCGGCCTACGAATCGGACCGCCTGTCCTCGCGAGTGAAACGCGGCAAACGGGTGAAAGTGGCACGCGGGGAGTCGAATCATTCGCACCGCCCGTTCGGGTACGAGAAGGACGGGATCACCGTTCGCGAGTCCGAAGCGGCGATCGTGCGGGAGATGGTGGCCCGGGTGCTGGACAAGCACGCGGCGAACAAGGCCGAAACCGAAGCGGCGGACGAGGACACGAAAGTGGACGCGAAAGCAGACGCGGTCGGCTACAAGACGATCGCGGCGGATTTGAACCGGCGCGGGATCACGACCCGCACCGGGAGCGCGTGGAGCGGGGAGAAGGTCAAACGGGTGGTGTTCAACCCGCGTTATGCCGGGTTCGTGACCCATCACGGGCAGATCGTCACTGCGATGACGAGCGCGAATCCGCTGATCACACCTGAGCAGTGGGAGCGTTTGTGCCTGCTGCGGGACACGACCCGGGTGGGTCGGCCCGCGACAGCGGATTACGTGTGCTCGGGGCTGGTGCATTGCGGGTTGTGCGGGCGGGGTTTGACCGGCCGCCCCCAGTACGGGCGCAACTACCCCGATGGCGAGGTGCGTCGCCGCTACCACTGCCAGAAGCGGCAGACCGGAGGCGGCTGCAACCGCGTCTCGGTCGATGTGCGGACCCTGGACCGGGAAGTGGGTGCGCTGGTGGTGGCGATCTTGTCCGATCCCCGCCACGGCGATGCCCTGGTTGCCGCCGCGAATGATCTCGCCCGGCGGCGTCGCCCGATCGCGGACGCGTTGGCCGAGGCGCGTGAAACGGCGACAGTGATGTCGGCGCGGTTGGGTAACGGGGAGATCAGCCTGGACCGCTACGACACGGTGATGGCCGGGGTCGATGCCCGCATCGCCAAACTCGAGGGCGAACTCGATGCCCTCGACGCCGAATACGATGTCGATGACTCTCCGAGCGCGCGGACCGAATCCGTGCAGGCATGGAAAACCCACTGGGAGGATGCGGGCACGGCCGACAAACGGGCCATGATCAAACGTGCGCTGCGCGGCAAGCGCCTCGTGGTCGGCCCGGCCACCACGGCGGGGCCGGTCTTCGATGCGTCCCGGATCCGGATTGTGGACAAGAACCCCGCCCGCCCCGGGGTACAGGACGGCCCCGGGGCGGGCGTCGGGGGCGACGTCGGCACCGGGGCCGGGGACGGGATTTCTGCGGCCTGACGGGGGCCGTCAGGCGGCGTTCGGGTACTGGCGCGGGTCGCTACTGGTGGTGGTGGCGGCCCGTTTCCGTGCCCGAACGCGGTCGAGGATGGCGGCGATGCCGTCGAGTTGGGCACGGTCGAGGGGTTCCCAGTCGGCGACGACCTCGCGCCAGTAGTCGATCCGTTCCGGGTCCAGCGGCACCACCACGGGCCGGTCAGGGTCGGGCGAGGGCGGTTCGGGTTCGGCGGGGTTTCCGGTCATGGTGGGTGGCTCCTGACGGTCGCGAGACGACGGGGTGCATTCATCTACTTCCGCCGAAATCGCCATTTCGGGACACCGGCCCGGTAGGTAATTCGTCACACCGGGCCGAGCGCGCCCCGGCGAGGCAGCCCGCCGCTGTCGGCAACGAGCGCGAGCACGGCAGCGGCGGGCTGCGTCAGCGGTATGGGACGCGGCCCAACGCGCGAGCCGCCCCCGGACCAGCGGGACAGCGAGGCGCGAACGCCGAGCACGGACTACAGGCGGCAGGAGGCCGAGGCGAGCCGCTCCCGATCAGGTGGAATGCGAGACACCACGCGTAGGAGTGGACGTGCACGGATGTCTATACAGCAAATGTGTATAGACAATCCACGGTGATATCCGCGCGGATATACCAGCGGTGACCAGCGGATACACCGGACGCGGGTGGGTCGTTTTAACCCCCTCACCGAATAGGGCACGCAACCTCACCATCGAAGGTGCCACGGAAAAGATCTCATCGCCGCACCCACCCCTTCGCCCACTATCGGCGACGACCAAGCGGTCCGCCGCTGCCCCCACCGAACAGCATCCGCCACGGTGGCACGGGGCACCGCCATGACAGGCGAGACAGGGTAGCGAGCACCGAGCACGCGATCAGCGAGAACTCCGGCAGACACCAGCGAGCGCCGAGCACGGATGTCTATTCACTATGTATGAATAGACAATCCTGGATGACACCCACACGCGGATACACAGTGCGAGCTGCGGATACCCCTGGATAGAGTGGGGCCTTTTGATGACCCCACGTACTTCCCCCCGTATTTCCCCACATATAACCCCACGTATTGACCACGGCCCGAAACCAACACCCCACCCTCGCAGCAACAAGACCGCTAACACAGTTGCGGAGCGGGGCTCACCAACCCCACCGAACGGCCTCGCCACAGCGGCCGGAACCGCCTCGACCCAGGTCCTCGTTTCATCGCCGCCCCTACTTTCCAGTGCCTGACCTGGGAAATACCTACGGTACGCCTACGGCACCCCATCTCTGTGCGGTTCCTGCCGATGCTGTTGGCGGCCACGATTTGAAACCAAGAACCCGTTTTCGGGGGAATCCGTGGCAAAGCCGCCGGATGCCCCTCGTTGTTGGAAGCGTCACCAGGGAGGCCCGCGCATGAGACATTCCGACGAGCTGAACCCGCGACCATCCGCACGGGGGCGGTCATGAACACCCCGCCGCCCGCGCCGGTGGTAGCTGATACGCCACGTTCGCGGGTGGACTACTACCGCAGCGTGTGCCATCTGCCCGCCGTACTCCAACCAAACACCGGCCGTATCGGTTTCACCGCTGGCGTGGTGTGGGCGATAGCGATGCCTGCGGAGTTGGGGCAGATGGTCAAGGTCCACCTCGAGCGCCACAAACAAGGTGGTGGGCCGATCGTGACCCACCCTCGCTCCCACACGTGGACTTTCCTCGTGCGCTCGGACATTCCGGCCACGATGATCGCTGCCGAGGCGGCGTTGTTCCATGCTCGCCGAATCACCATCTTGGGCAACGGCGATCACGTGGCGCTACCGTCCCCGGCCGATCGGGGTTCGGAGCATCGGGTGTGGATCACCGCCGCGCACTCGGTGTTCCGGCCTTCCGGGCGTGCGGTGCTGTATGCGGTGCACGCCTGCCTGGCCCCGACCCGCCAGCCCGCGCTATGAGCACCAGCGCGCCGACCCCGGCCGGGTCGCCGTTGCCTGCCGAACCCGATGTGCACCTGAGTGTGTTCCTGCATGGGCAGCGCATGGATTTCGTCGCCTGCCTGACCGCCGCGTTGATCTTCGTCCAGGAGCACCAGGCCCGCCACTACGTCGACGCGGTGACCGTCGATCTCAACAAGCGCGGGTTCCCGCGCCTTCCGAACGAGCGCCTGTACCTCGAGAGGTAGCACCCGTGACCAACCGCACCAGCCGGCGAGGGCCGAATAGGCGAGGCCAGCGGTACCCCCCGAGTCGCGTTGTGTGTGCGGTGATTTAAGTGGTGCACGGTTGCCGTTGGTGCGCGTGATCGCGTACCGGTCGGGTAGTGTCGGGGTAACGCGCGTCATTACCAAGGTCAGGCGGCTAATGGTGAGGTAGAGGCATGGTCAGAGGGCGGGCATGGACCGGGTTCGAAGCGGCAGTTCTTCAGGAAGCGATGCGAAAGTCTGTCCGGGACTTCGCAGCCCTACTCGGGGTGGAATCCACCACGGTTACAAACTGGCGAGCGGGCCTGAGTTCGGTCAGGCCGCGCTCAAACACGCAGGCCATACTCGACACGACCTTTGATCTACGGGCTACGCCGGATGATAAGGCGCGATTCGAGCAGATCGTGTCCGAAGGAGAGGCGGCGTGGCGGAAACGACACCAGCCACAAACCCGAAAACCAGCTGCGGTGATTAACGACCCCGGCGACTCGAGTTCGGATAGCTCGGATAACGCAGCACATGAGGACAATATGTTTCATTTGCGGCGGGTACTCATGGGATGCATTCCGAATACACCACCGGGCACCAAGGCAGAGTTCACCTCCTCGGTAATGCACGTGTGGGATCTGTTCTTTTCGGCCCAGTTCAGCGAAATGGAGCGAACGCTCCCGACCGTCCTAGCGAGCGCATACAACACCATTGAAGACACTGGGGGCGAGTTACGGCGGCAGGCCAGCATTTCGCTTGCTCAATTATTGCATGCTTCATCCAATCTCTTGGGCTACGCGGGACAGACGGACCTGGCATCGTTGGCACTTCTCCGCGCCGATATGCTTGCAGCGGAGAGCGGCGATGAACTGACCCGAGCAGCGATCAAAGGTTCGCAGTCATGGCTTTTGGCGAAAAATAGCATGTACGACGATGCGGCGGCATACGCCGAAAATGCGGCTGCCGAAATAGAACCGCGTTTGTCCACGGCTACACCACGCCAGGTCGCCATCTGGGGAGAACTGCTGTGCTATGCCGCCTTCGCCGCCTCTCGATCGGGGGACTACCGCGAAGCGCAAAAGTATCTGCGCCTATGCGACGCAGCCGGTACGCAGTTGGATGACGAGTATCTAGGTAGGCCCGAGGTATCTAACGTGTTCGGTCCCACCTCGGCCGCTAGCTTTGGCGTTATCAACGAGACCGTGGCCAGTCGGCCGCGTGAAGCCCTGAAACTCGCGGCTGTTGTCAGTGGTGGCGGTACCGGAATTCCGCCCACGCTACAAAGCCGCAGGCTCATCAACGTTGCCCAAGCGCAGATCCACAATCGAGACGATGCGGAAGCTATTGAAACACTCCGCGACGCGTACTCGGTGGCACCGGAATTCGTTGGTCACATTCCCCTATTTCACACGCTGACCCATGAGCTATTGACCCGCCACGGTCGACAGCGACTGGACGGGCTTGTCGATGTTGTCAAATATCTCGGTGCATCCATCCAACCCGTAGGAATCCAACCTTGATTGTCAACCCCACCGCCTTTACTATCCTCTGCTTTGGCGACTCCAACACCTTCGGACAGCCCGACGAAGGGCGCGGCCGGTTGCCAGCCGATGTGCGATGGACGGGGCGGCTACAACAACTTCTCGGTACTGGATACGCCATTATCGAGGAAGGTTTAGGTGGTCGCACCACCGACTTGAACGACCCCGATCGCGACGACCGTAACGGCCGTAAATACTTTCAACCATGCCTGCGCAGCCACTCACCCCTGGACATGGTGGTCATCATGCTTGGGAACAATGATCTAAAAACGAAATTTGGTAGAGAAATAGATGATGTCGCTACAGCACTTGAGGGCTATATCGACAACATCGAGTGCACAGCGTGGACCCGCACCGGCGGAGTTCCTGCGGTACTGCTGGTCAGCCCGATCCATCTTGATGCAAGCCAGCCTGCGTTTGCAGAGCAGAGTTCCGAATACGACGCCGACTCCGTGCGCAAATCGCGCGAACTCGGTGATGCCATACGCCGCGTCGCTGGCAGGCGCGGAGCCTTGTTCGCCGACGCAGCGGCAGTCGCGCACCCGGGAATCGACGGCGTACACCTCAGTCACGACTCACACGAACGGCTTTCAAAGCTGATCGCCCAGACGATCGCCGGATGAGAACAGTTCGGCGAACGCTGACCGACGCGTCGGGCGTCCCCTGATGCGCTGGCCCGCACCGGCCGTTTTCGGCGTGTACGCGGGCTAGGAGATGAGCGGGGACACAGCGTGTGGTGTCTGCGCGGCCGGGCCGACTTTCTCATCGCCTGTTGCAGCGCGGCAGCTTCGACGCCGGTCCGTTCCGGCGCTCATATCATGCCGCGCCCTACTTTCCAGCGCCTGACCTGGGAAATGCCGACGGTACGCCTACGGTACGCCACCACTGTGCGGTTCCTGCCGATGCTGCTTGCGGGCCAAGATTTTCCCCAGAACTCGTCTTCGGGGGAAGCCATGGCGAAGCCGCCGGACCAGCTGTCCCTCGTTGTTGGAGTTCGACCCCGTGCGGTCGTCCGGGCGTTCGTCCCGGACCCGACGGCGAGCATGATCGTGACGCACAACCGTTCTCGCCTCCCGCGCAGGGTCTCGCCCGGCTGAGACTTCCAGTGGTACTGAAATTGAAAGGTTGGAATCCATGATCCCTATGACCCTCGCCGAGGTCGCCCGCGCGGTTCGCGGTCGGCTCGACGGTGTTGATGATGGCCGGGTGACCGTCACCGCCCCGACTGCGTTCGATTCGCGCCAAGTCGAGCACGGCGGCCTGTTCGCCGCGCTGCCCGGCAACCGCGTCGACGGCCACGACTTCGCCACCGCAGCGATCGAGGCAGGCGCGATCGCGGTCCTCGCCTCGCGCCCGACCGGCACCCCAGCAGTCATCGTTGAGAACGTGGTGACTGCGATGAGCGATCTCGCCCACGCTGTAGCCACCCGCTACACCGGCCGGGTGCTGGCGATCACCGGGTCGGCGGGCAAGACCTCCACCAAGGACCTGCTCACTCAGATCCTGTCCCGCGAGGGCCGTGTCGTGGCTACCCAGCGGTCGTTCAACAACGAGATCGGGTTCCCGCACACCGTGCTGCGGGTCCAAACCGACACCGACTACCTCGTGCTGGAAATGGGTGCACGCGGACGTGGCCACATCGCCCACCTGGCCGCCACCGCCCGCCCGCAGATCGGCGCGGTCCTGGGCATCGGCTCGGCCCACCTCGGCGAGTTCGGCAGCCGCGAGGCGATCGCGGTCGCCAAACGCGAACTCGTCGAAGCTCTCGACACTGCGGGTGTCGCGGTCCTCAACGCCGACGACCCACTGGTCTCGGCCATGGCAGGACACACCCGTGCCCAGGTCCTGCGATTCGGCACCAGCCCGGAAGCCGATGTGCGCGCCAGCGACATCACCCTCGACGCCAGCGCCCGCGCGCAGTTCATCCTGCGCCACGGTGACGACGCCGCACCGGTCACCCTCGGCGTGGTGGGCGAGCACCATGTGACCAACGCCCTCGCCGCGGCTGCGCTGGCGTTGAGCGCCGGTATCGGATTCGCCACCGTCGCCAAAGGACTCAACGGCGCGTCGCTGGTGTCGGGAAGCCGGATGGAGGTCACCGAACGCCCCGACGGGGTGACCGTGATCAACGACGCGTTCAACGCCTCACCGGAAAGCGTCGACGCCGCACTCCGGTCACTGGCCACCATCGCCGCCGCGACACGGCCCACCGTCGCAGTACTCGGAGAGATGCGTGAACTCGGCACCACCGCACCGGCCCTGCACGCCCGGATCGGGCGTCGCATCGCCGACCTCGGCATCAGCACTCTGATCACGGTCGGTGGCTACCATGCCGAACTGATGGCCACCGCCGCGCGCGAGGCAGGCTCCGCGCAGGTCACCCACGTCGAGACCAAAGACCAGGTGCTCGCGCTGATCAACGAGGGTCTGCGCGGGCATGATGTCGTCCTGATCAAGGGCGCGAACTCCGCTGGCCTGTTCGAGACCGCCGCAGCACTCGCCACCGGCCATTGACCAGAAGAAACGAAACACTATGAGAAGCAAAGACATCGTGGCTCTGGCCCGAGCGGCCTGCACCCAGGCTGAGGTCCCCGCTGCCCGGATCGACCCGATCCGGTTGCGCGACAACGCCATGCTGCGCACTGACTCCGCCACAATCATCCGCGTGCATCAGCGCGGGGAACTGGCCACTGCGGTCCGCGAGCTGCGCGCGGCGGACTGGCTTCGATCCCACCGCGTTCGCGCGCCCGAACCACTGGTGCCTGACCCGGTTGTGGTGGCCGAGCGGCCGGTCACCTTCTGGGAAGACCTCGGATCCGGCGGGCCAGCCGAGGCCGCTGAAACCGGAGTGATGCTCGCGCGGCTGCACTCGCTGCGGGTGCCCAGTCATCTCGGGCTTCCCCGCTTCACCCTGCCCGACTTCTCCGGCCGCATCGACCAATGCCTCACCAGCGACGTCGAGAAGGAGTGGCTGCGTGAATACGCCGAAAACCTCGCGGCACGATGGGACGCGCTGGAGTGGCCAAGCCCGTGGTGTGTCATCCACGGCGACCCGTCCCCAGCCAACACCATGGCCGCATCCACCGGTGGGCACGTCGTGGACCTGGAACGCTGCTGCATCGGCCCGCCGCAATGGGACCAGGCCACCGTCGCCTTCCAGTCCGACACCCTCTCGGACCCACCAGCGCGGTGGAAGCAGTTCGCCGACGCCTACGGCACCGACGTCACCGAGTGGCAGGGCTACCCGGTAGTCCGCGACGTCCGATCCTTCGAGCTGTGCCTATTCGCACTACGCCACGCCGCCGTCTCCGACCACGCCCGCCACCAAGCCGACTACCGACTGGCCTGCCTGCACGGGTACCAGGGGCAACGGCCGTGGGGATGGGTCGCACCCTGAAACAAGCCACTCCAGGGTCCGGTCCAGATTGGAACTGGACCCGGATCCTCAAGAAGCCAACATAGTGGAAACAGCCCAATCGGGTTGTTTCCACTGGCCATGTAGTATGCACTAATAAAACGTCAGCCGGGGTCAGCGTCGACTATTACGTGCGCCTGGAGCAGGGTCGCGCGACCCAGCCTTCCGAGCAGGTCCTCGACGCGCTCGCTCGCGTCCTGGGTCTCGATGAGACCGAACGCGGGCACCTCTACCGGCTCGCCCGGCAGCGCCGCCGCCGCGCGAAGGCGCCGAGCGGACGGGTCCGACCGGAGCTGTTACGCGTCCTCGACCTGGTCGCCGACGCACCCGCGCTGATCATGGACCACCGCATGGATGTGCTCGCCGGAAATCGCCTCGCCGGCCTTCTCTACGGCCGGTCGATGCCGGGCCTGAACACCGCCCGGCACATCTTCCTCGAGGAGGCCGAGCGCGGCCTCTACGCCGACTGGGAGAATTGCACCCTCGACGTGGTCGGGCACCTGCGCCTGGCCGCAGGCAAATACCCCGATGACCCCCGCCTGGCCTCGCTTATCGGTGAGCTGGCGATGGGCAGTGAGCGCTTCCGCCGCCTCTGGGCCCGCGCAGACGTGCGCGCCCGCACGCATGGACGCAAGGCGTACCGACACCCGCTGGTCGGATTGCTGGAACTGCATCAGGAGAACTTCGCACTACCGGACGAGACGGGCATGGAGCTGCTGGTGCTGTCCGCGCTCCCCGGCAGCCCCGCCGAGGACGGGCTGCGTCTGCTCGCGGGGCTGGACGCGGACAGCGATGACGCGCATCCCGCAGTGAACGCTCAGGTCCGCGAGCAACTCAACGCCGCCCCCCGTGGAACACCTCAACACTGACCGGCACCCGATTTCCCAGGTAGGAGCGCATGGGCGACTAGGGCTGGGTAGTTGACCTCCGAACCGGGGGCAGAACCCGGGCAGTGCGGAATTGAGTGTCGGCGCGATGCCGACACTTGCGGAGAACGAGTCGCCCATCGCGAGGTACACCGACCGCGCGTCACTGTCTGGTTCAGCATGAGCGGCCGCTGGAAATCCCACGAGGACGCAGGCAGGCGTCGAGAACTGCGGCGCCACAAAAGCTCAGGGTGCTATCTGAGGAAGTTTCGGGCGGCGAGTGGGGAGCTGAGTCGGGCCCGGAGATGCACTTGATCATCGCCGGGCCCAACACTTCAGTCTGAAGAAGCCGTCACCCGAGAATGCGCGGATTCGACGAGTTGGCCGCTATCCGCCTCTGTCGGGCCGGCTTCACTTCAAGTGCCGGGCGAAGAACCGGTTTGCCTCCTCTCCCGCGAACTGCGGGACGCCGGTGTGCCCGCCCATATTGGCGTGCAGCGTCTTCTCCTTGGAGCCGAAGGCGTCGAACAGGTCCAGGGCCATCTGCCGGTCGTTTCTCTCGTCGTCCCACTGCAGCAGGACATGCAGGGGAATATTGACCTGCCGGGCCTCCTCGAATATGGCGCGCGGCACGAAACTCCCGGCGAACAGAACGGCGGCCGCGATCCGCGGCTCGACTACCGCCAGCCGGGTGCCGATGGAGATCACCCCGCCTGAATACCCGACCGGCCCGCCGATCTCGGGCAGCGCGAGAAGGGCGTCCAGGGCGGCCCGCCATTCTGGGACCGCCTGGTCGACCAGCGGGAGGACGAGCCGGTCGACGATGTCGTCGGTGACCGGCTCGCCGGCCTGTAGCACCCGGTGCAGGTCGGCGCGGGCCTGCTCGGCGGCAGCCGAACGGGGCCGGTCACCGCTGCCGGGGAGCTCGATGGTGGCCGCGGCGAAGCCCTCCGCCGCGGAGTGCCGGGCCCGGGCAACCAGTCGGGGGTACATCTTGTCCAGTCCGCCTGGGTGGCCGATGAGGATCAGCGGCGCCGGTGCGGATGCTGATCCGGGCGTCCACAGGATGCCGGGGATCTCGCCGAGGGTGAATTCGCGCTCGAGGATGCCGTCATCGAGGCGCTGTTCAGAAAATTGCACGGTAGTGCCTTTCGGGAGTGCTCTTGAACGGCGCTCCCGGACGATCTATCGCCCGACCGTGACCCCAGAGGGGAGCACCCATGTTGATACTGCGTTCACGGGTACCACCTCCTCGTTCACTGGCACGGCTTCCGGAAGGCTAGCAGTGGTCGCCGCGGTCCACCAACAGGTTTTGCGGAGGCTCCGGGGCCGATGCCGCGGAGCCACTCGCTTAAGGTGTCGGCAGTGTCCGGTGACGAGGGTGCTGCGGTCGAACGGATCTCAGTCGGCGCGATAGCGCAGCATCACTGCGGTGTTGAAGTGCCTCGTCTCGACCAATCGGAGCAGGATGCGCTTGTCCAACGACGGGAACAGCGGTGTGCCGCCGCCGAGCACCACGGGCAAGACGAACAGTTGATACTCGTCGATGAGCCCGTGTGGTATCAGCGAAGCCGCGAGGCTGGCGCCACCGATCTCCATGACGCCATCGCCTCCCGCCTTGAGCCTGCGGATCTCCTCGACCGCGTTCTCGCTGATCAACGTGCTGTTCCAGTGGACCTCTGTGAGCGTTCGGGAGAAGACGACCTTGGGCTTCTCCGTCCAGAGCCTGCTGAACTCCCGCTCGATGTGCGGCGCGTCCGCGGGCACATGAGGCCAGTACTCGGCCATCAGTTCGTAGAGGCGGCGGCCGTGCAGCGAGACCTCGATCTCGCGGTAACGGTCGTTGTGAAACTGGTGTAGCTCCTCGTCGGGGTTGGTCCAGTCGATGCTGCCGTCGCGGTCGTTGATGTAGCCGTCCAGGGACACGCTGAACCCGTAGATCAGTTTCCTCATGACGGGGTAGACCTCCTACACGCTCGAAACTCATCGGCACTCATCGGATAAGGCAGGCTTCAGGCTCTGGGCCTGCCTCCAACGCCCGGTCGTACTTATTGATTCGTCATCGCGAGAGCGAGTTGCGCAGATCCGTGATGGTGGCGCGGCGCTCGTAGGCGATCCAGGCGAAGATCGCGGCAAGCACCAACGGGAAGATCCCCATCAAGGGCTTGTCGGCGATGAAAGCCTGCGTCGCTGCGGCGAGCACGGTGAGAACGGACAGACCTGCGGCAGCCAGGGCACTGAGCCGTGGCACCATCAGGCCGATACCGCCCGCCACCTCCGCAACTCCGATGAAGACGAGCAACCCGAGGGGGATGGTCAGATTCTCGGGAGCGTTGTCCGTCAGGGCGCTCGGCACAACGAGTTTCGGCCCGCCGGAGGCGATGATGAAGAACAGGCCGAGCAGGATCTGCAGGGTCCACAGGACGCGGTTGCGGACCTTGCCGGGACGGTCGGTGACGTCGCTGGAGAGGTTGGTGGTGGGGTTGGCGGTGGTCATTCCTGGTCCTTCTGGTTGGTGCGCCGGGTTGGTAGCGCGTTCACCGGATAGGACGGAGCGCCGGCGGAGAACTCATCGCTGTCCGCGAAGATTCTCCGGACCGCTGCCGTAAGGGCTCAGCGCCGGATGCTGGGCTGAGCCACCCGGCTGCGGTGGGGCGACGACCGCTGGTTTTTGCTTCGATAGTGCGAGTTCGTGGGTGTCACTCCGTGATACCGCATGCGAGTAGTCCGCTACGCGGCGGTTCGTTCTGGGCGTGGCGACGAACGTAATTCGTCGCCGTTCGTTGTCTCGCGATCGCGTAGTCGGCTACTCGCGCCGACAGTTCATGACCTGGGCAAGATGGCCGGTGTGCGATAGCCGAGGTCGACCGGTCGACGTACGCCTGCGAAATGAAGACCGACGCCGCGATCGAGTAGTGAAATGGTGCTCATTCATAATGCCACGCATGCGACGTATTGCCAGCTCACGTTGATCGAAGAATTCGCCCTGCACAGCGGCGACCGCCGACTTTCCATTCCGCACGCGGCAGAGCGGGTGCTGACCTATCTGGCACTGCTGAACCGGCCGGTCTCTCGTGGCCGCCTCGCGGGCGCGCTGTGGCCGGAGTGCGCTGATCACTGCGCGGCGCAGCGTCTGCGAACCGCCCTGTGGCGCTTGCGCCGTATCCAGGACGCGGTCGTGGAGATCAACGGCGACCGTCTTCGCCTCCATCCGGATGTGGTCGTCGATCTGGCGTATCTGACCGAATTGGCGCAGAAACTGGTTCACCAGCCGTGCTCGGAGGATCTCGCGCGCGTCCCGCTGCTGCTGGATCGCGCAGCGCTGCTGGCAGACTGGGACGAGGAGTGGGTGGTCGTCGACCGGGAACGGTACCGATTGGCCTGGGTCGCGGCGCTGGAAGCGGCGGCCGAAGCCTTGCTGGAGCGTCGGCAGGTCGGCGCCGCCCTGATGGCCGCGTCGGCGGTGGCGGCGGCAGAGCCGCTCCGGGAAAGCTCCCGCAGGATTCTGATGCGAATCCATCTCGCGCAGGGCAACAAGATCGACGCGCTTCGGGAATACCGGCGATACCGAGACCTGCTGTGGGCCGAGTTCGACACCGAGCCGTCGCCGGAATTCGACGAACTCCTCCTTCGCGTCCAGAAGTGTGATGCCCCCACGGTCGAGTCGCTCCCGAACTGCTGACACGAGTCGCGCGGGCGAGGTGACGATAGGCGACGAACGCTGTCGGGCACTGCCGCGTTGGGTGAAACGCTGAGGTGACGGTGGTGTGACGCGTCTGAGGAACACTCCGCCAGTAGCGGACATGACCACATCAACCTCTGTTCCAGGCGGTTGCACCATGAATTCTCGTGAACAAGTCCAAGCGGCGTGGTTGAAGCAGATCGGGGCCGCCGCAGAACGTTACGTTGCGACCGAGACCAAGCGCGAAGACATCGAGCAACGTCGCAAAATGAAGGACAGTCCGGTTGTCGACTCTCCGGAACAGATCAGCGCTCGGGCGCAGCGGCTCGCGACCAGCGGCGAGATGCCGGTCGAGGCCATGATCGAAGCCGGCCGGATCGAGCCCTCCGACCGGATCACGACGCTCGAGCGGATCATCGGCGCCAGCAATGAACTCCAACCGGCCAACTTCCTTTCCCGCGGTGCTCGTACGGCGGCGTCGATCGCGCGGATATCGCTGACCCGCAACGGCCGAGAAGTACCGCTGGGCACCGGGTTCCTGGTGTCGCCCCGGCTGCTCCTGACCAACAATCACGTACTTCCCGATCAGGACACCGCCCGGCAGGTCGTGATCGAGTTCGGCGCCGAGACGACGATCGACAACGACCCTCGCCTTCCCGCGCGGTTCCGTCTCGACCCCGACTTCTTCGTCACCGATGAGCACCTGGATTTCACTTTGGTGCCGGTTCGTCCCGGCGCCGACGGCAAGCCGCCCGGCGACGCCGTCGGCTGGTGGAACCGGTTGATCATGGACCAGGGAAAGATCGTCATCGGTGAGGCGATGAACATCGTGGGGCACCCGATGGGCAGACTCAAGGAGATCGGCATCCGCCGGAACCAGCTCGACTTGCAGCTCGATGACTTCCTGCACTACTCGACCGACACCGAACCGGGGAACTCCGGCTCGCCGGTCTTCAACGACCAATGGGAGGTCGTCGCGTTGCACCACTCCGGCGTTCCGCGCACCGACGAGCAAGGGCGGATTCTGCGCCGCGACGGCACAGTGTGGCACGAAGGCGACGGTGACGACGCGATTGCCTGGAGAGCGAACGAGGGAGTGCGCGTCAGTGCGATCCTCACGCACCTGGCCGGACTGCAGCGCTCGGCGCGCGACCAGGAGTTTCTCGCCGAACTCGGTCCCAACGCCGGGCCGGTCGGCGGACCTTCGGCGATCCGTCCCCGCCTCGCACCTGCCGAGGCCCGCAACGAACCGATAGGTCCGGCTTCGGCGCCGCATGAAAGCACGGAACTCCGCCACGGCGTCGCCGCCCGAGCAGGCGCCTTCGGCGGCACACGTCACCTGCTGTTCCTGCATGGCCGCAGCCAGCATGGCCGGGATCCCGAACTTCTGCGCCGCGAGTGGACCGCCGGCCTCAACAAGGGCCTCACCCTCGCCGGGCTCAGCACGCTCGATCCCGCGGATGCCTTCTTCCCGTTCTACGGCGACCGCTTGGCAGCCCTGCTGCAGCCCACGGAGGAAACGGCACTCGCGCCCGAGACCATGGCCGTCGATCATGCGCTGGCAATGGCGCCGACCACGCCGCCGGCTCGCCGGCTGTACGAACAGATTTTGCAGAACGCGGCCGTGGACGCGGGCATGCCCGCCGAGGACGGGCAACCGGCCGACCGGGTCGAAGCGGAAGGACTCGGTTCGATCGGCAGCGCGATCGTGAGCAGGCTGCAGCGGCAGCTCAGCTGGCTGGCCGCCCGTACCGACCTGGACGAGCTCATCATCGCCCAAGTCTTCCGGGACGTCGCCTCGTACCTCGCCGACGAGCAGATCCGGCAGGCGGTACTCGACTGTGTCCTCGAGACCGTTCCCGCATCGGGACGGCTCACCCTCGTCAGCCACAGCCTCGGCACCGTGGTCGCGATGGATCTGCTCACCCGGCTCCAGCCCCAGCTCGACGTCGCCGTGCTGCTCACTCTCGGCAGTCCCCTGGGGCTGGACGCGGTCCACAACAAACTCCTGGTCCGGGGACCGCACCGGCCGGAGCGTGTCGGCGACTGGCTGAATGCCTGGTCCGTGGTGGATCCGATCACCATCGGATGCCCGCTGCGCGATGTCTGGAAGGGACAACTGCGGGAGATTCCCGTCGACAATCCGAAGGAACGGGCCCACAGCATCGCTGAGTACCTTGCCCATCCAGCTGTCGCGCAAGCCATCCACAACGGTGTCGCGCCGACGACGGGACCATGACGGGGAGTCCGATTCCGTTTACCGCGTCCAGGTCGGCGGCGCGGTAGCTGGTCAGGTGGTCGTGGGCATCACAACGTCGTCGTCAACGCACAGAATTTCCCCGGTCGTGGTTCGTTGATGGTCCGGCACTCGTCGTGACGCGTCGGACGCGGCCGGTGCGAGCGGCGCCGCCCGGGGCTGGTCCCGGGCACTTGCTGAACCTGGCTGTCAGGTGGGAACGGCGGCGAGCGAGTTCGCAGTCGTCGGCAACGACCGAGTTTGTGCCTGAGGACTGCGCGGATACGATTTCTACCGGCTGCTCATAGTCGACGTCGGCGGACCGGTGGCGTTGCTGTCTGTGCCGCCAGAGTCACCCCCAACGGTATGAGCTTCCCGCACCAGTTCACGCAATGTGGATTTCCAACGGATATGTGGGCGCTGGGTGCGGTGACGGCCTAGCGAAGAGTTCAGCGTGGGCCAGCAGGTCCGTCCACCTGGTCGGGTTCACCGTTGCGACCACTGTCGGGCCGGCCTTCGGCACCTGCTCTCTCGCTTGCACTTTTTCCAACTCGGCGCGGTTTGACCATGCGCCGAATACCGGCGGCCGGAGCATCGTCACCAGCTCGTTTCCGCCGCAACGCGTCGAGATCGATGACACTCGCATCAGGCTCGGCACTGCCCGGATCATCCTTCGGAGCGGGGTGCCGCGCCGCGCCGGGGTCGACCGGCCACCACCCTGTCTCCCGCTGCAGTTCCGATCGCAGTACGGGCTTGGTCGGTGCAGGATCGTAGACGGAGCCACCGTCCGAGCGCCGAGTCTTTTGGAGACGTTCGCCGGCCTCTTCTGCCACGCGCCGCGGGCGACGTGGTAGTCGGGTGACTTTCGACGTGCCGTCTCCCGCTCCGGGAGTCTCCACAGCCTTCATCCCTTCTTCCTGTTTCCTGCGCGACCGTTCCAGCTCGTCGTACCCCTTCCGGCTGGGCCCTGGCAAGGATTCCGGTGCGTCGCTCACGTCCGTATTCTCCCTTAATAGGTAACCCCGCTGGGCACCGGAGCCAGGCCCGGGCCGCCGCGAGCACGACCGCCCTGCCACACGGTGGTGATCGCATCCGGCAGACCTTTCAGGCGTCGCACACCCGCGACACCATAGTTGCGGATTGCGTTCTATACCTATGGTGCCTTCATCACCGTCGTCGGCCACGCAGGACGTCCCGATCGATGTGTTGCCGCCGCGCCAACTCGCGGGCAACGGCAAGGACGAGATCGCCGAACTTGTCGATCACGGGGATCGCCGGTTCGATGTTCACGCGGGCCGGCGGCAACCCCGGCTCATTCCAGGGCTACGCCGACCGGCCTACGCCCTCTTGCGCAACCGCGCCCGGAGCGCGACGGTGTGAGTGTGAGTCCCACCCCCGCCGGGTTCGTCGGAGGACCCGACGGACCGACCGATCGTTGGGAGGAAAGATGGCGAACAGGTGGACCGAGCAAGACATACCAGCCCAGAAGGGACGACTAGCGGTCGTCACCGGCGCCAACAGCGGGCTGGGGTTCGAGACGGCCCGAGCGCTCGCTGCGCACGGCGCGTCGGTGGTGTTGGCGGTACGGGATGTGGACAAGGGCAAACATGCCGCCGACCGGATCGCCGCTGCGGTGCCGGGTGCGGACACCACCATCCAACAGCTGGACCTGACGTCGCTGGTATCCGTGCGCACTGCTGCCGAACAGCTGAAATCCGCTCACGCGACGATCGACCTTCTGATCAACAACGCCGGGGTGATGTACCCGCCGAGACAGACCACGAGCGACGGCTTCGAGCTGCAATTTGGGACAAATCATCTGGGACACTTCGCACTCACCGGGCTGCTGCTCGACCGGATGCTGCCGGTGCCGGGCTCGCGGGTGGTCACGGTCAGCAGTGTCGGACATCGGATCCGGGCGCGGATCGACTTCGACGATCTGCAAGGCGAGCGGTCCTACAACCGGGTGGCGGCCTACGGCCGGTCCAAGCTGGCGAACCTGATGTTCACCTACGAACTGCAACGTCGCCTGTCCGGTAACGGCAAGACGATCGCGGTCGCGGCTCACCCCGGTGCGGCGAATACCGACTTGATGCGCAACATGCCTGCCGCGCTGCGCGCGCTCGTGCCTGTCATCGCGCCCATCGTCACGCAGACCCCAGCGATGGGAGCCTTGCCGGTCCTCCGGGCGGCCACCGATCCCGGCGTGCTGGGCGGTCAGTACTACGGGCCGGGCGGATTCCTGGAGACCCGCGGCTACCCGAAGATCGTCGGATCGAGCGCCCGATCCCACGACATGGCGATTCAGGAACGCTTGTGGACGGTCTCGGAGGAACTGACCGGAGTCACCTTCCCCGTCTGCAGGAATGGGGCGTAGTGGAGAGACCGTGGCTATCGCGCGACAGGACCAGATGCACGTGATCGCGGGTCGCCCCTCGTCATGGGACGTGCGTGATGCCTCGCCGAATTTCGCCGGGGGAGTGTTCGATCTTCGATAGGTCACGCGAGCGTGAGGAGCGCAGCTGCCACGGGACGCTGGTGACCATCACCCCGGGTTCGAAGAGCAAGCGTGCCTTCAGACGTAGCGAGCTCTGGTTGTGCAGGAAATTCTCCCACCAGTGACCGACCACGTATTCGGGAATATAGACGGCGACGACGTCGCGGGGATGGTCCTTGCGTAGTCGTTTGATGTAGTCGAGGACGGGGCGGGTGATCTCCCGATACGGCGACTCGATCACCTTGAGCGGGATGCTGACGTTGTGTTTGTCCCAGTCTTGATGCAACAGGCGGGTATCGGTGTCATCGACGTTGACGGTGATGGCGGTGAGCGTGTCCGGGCGGGTGGCCCGTGCGAATTGGACGGCGCGCTGGGTCGGCTTGTGCCAGCCGGAGACCAACACCAGGGCGTGCACCCGGCTGGGCAGGGTCTCGATGCTGTCCTCGTCGACAGCCAGTTCGGTGCGAACGGTGTTGTAGTGGCGGTTGATCAGCCACATGATCAGTACCAGCACGGGCATGGCGAAAACCACGAGATAGGCGCCATGGGCGAACTTGGTGACCATGACGACCACCAAGACGACCCCGGTGAAGACCGCGCCGAACGCGTTGATCAGCCGGCCCTGGTGGATGCGGCGCTTGTCGGCATTTGTCGTCGCAGTCGCGAGTTCGCGATTCCAATGCCGCACCATGCCTGCCTGGCAGAGTGTGAACGAGGTGAAGACACCGACGATGTAGAGCTGGATCAGGCGGGTCGTCTCGGCATCGAAAGCGTAGATGAGGCCGCCCGCGACCACCGCGAGCAGGATGATGCCGTTGGAGAATGCCAGCCGATCACCGCGCGTATGCAACTGCCGCGGCATGTATCGATGCTGGGCCAGAATCGAGTTCAGGAGCGGGAAGCCATTGTAGGCGGTGTTGGCGGCCAGAATGAGGATGAGCGCCGTCGTCACCATCAGGTAGTAGAACGGGAGGCTGTGGCCACCGAACACCGCGGCCGCGATTTGTGCGATCACGGTCTTCTGGGCGTCGGTCTCGCAGTTGCCCTGGAACCCGATCAGATCGCAGGTGTTCTCGGTGACGCGGGTGTGGGAGATCATGGCGAGGACGGTCACGCCCGAGAACATGGTGATGGCGATCAGGCCCATGGCGGACATGGTGCGGGCCGCGTTGAGCGCTTTCGGTTTCCGGAACGCGGGCACACCGTTGGAGATCGCCTCGGCACCCGTCAACGCCGTACAGCCGGACGAGAACGCTCGCAGGGCCAGGAATGCGATCGCCGTGGCGCTGAGACCGACGTGCTCGGCGCGGATTTCGTAGTGCGCACTCTCGGCTACCGGTGCATGTCCGAGCAGCGCCTGACCCAGACCTATCACGATCATCACCAGTACACCGATGACGAATCCGTAGGTCGGGATGGCGAACGCGCGTCCCGATTCGCGCACGCCGCGCAGGTTCATCGCGGTCAGGAACGCGATGAACCCGATATTGATCAGCACGCGATGCGCGTTCAGGTCGGGGATCGCGGAGATGACGTTGTCGACGCCGGCGGCGACCGACACCGCCACGGTCATCACGTAGTCGACCAGCAGTGCCGCCGCCACGACCAGCCCGGGAAGCGGCCCCAGGTTCTCGGCGACCACCTCGTAGGAGCCGCCACCGGAGGGATAGGCCTGCACCACTTGGCGGTAGGACAGGGTGACGACCGCGAGCAGGACGACGACACCACCCGCGACCCACGGTGTGAGATAGAGGTAGCTGAGCCCACCGAGAGTGAGGATGAGCAGGATCTCCTGCGTCGCATACGCGACCGAGGACAGCGGGTCGCTGGCGAAAATCGGTAGCGCCAGTCGCTTCGGCAGCAACGTCTCACCGAGCCGATCGCTGCGAAACGGGCGTCCGAGCACAACTCGCTTGGCGATGTCGATCGGTGAAACCACGATGAGCGAGCCTAAGGCGACTGACCTCGATCCCGCATCGCGTAAACCGTATGTATTCCGTAAAGAATTGCCCAGCCCTCCGCGAGGATTCTTCAAGTCCGTGTTATCTGCGCCTTTGCCGCGATCAGCGCGGTTTGCTGAAGCGCGGCTGCGCTGGCGGGCGCCTTGCGAATGGTCGCCATTCACGGGTCGCGAACATGGGCGGTTCGGACGATCCGCCGGCAGCCGATACCGTCGTGCGGCACCGAGCGCGGTGTTGCGGCCGTTGCGCGCCTTGTCGATCCAGCGCCACAGGACTATCGGCCCGATTCGTTCGCGGCGGTGGTCGTCGGCGTGACTTGCTTCGCAGGCTGACTTGACGGAATCTTGATGCAGGAGCGCCGGGAAGTCTGGTCGGCATACGTATTCGTCGATCGACGGAAGTGATCTCGTGCCCGAGACATCGCAGCCTGGCATTGCCCGAGGCCGAGTGGCCGTGGCGCTCAACGCGCGCCCGGTCCTGCTACTCGCATTCGCCTTCGCGGTGATGGCCGATCCGGTGTCGTCGGTGGCCTATGCGATCGAGGCCGCATTGCGCGCTCTCGATGGTGATCTGGGTCTGTTGCTACCGGCGATGACGCTGGTGGTAGCGGTCATCGCGTTGGTGATCGTGAACTATCAGCAGCTCATCGCCCGGTATCCGCGGGGCGGTGGGGCATCGGCTGCCACAGGGGAAGCTTTCGGTGAGGGTTGGGCGTTCGTGCCGATCGCGGCCTTGATCGTGGATTTCGTCCTCACGATTGCGATCAGCGTCTCCGCCGGCGCCTCGGCGATGATCGCCTACATCCCTGCGCTGGCGCCCGAGCGCAGCGTCCTGGCCCTGGCGCTGGTTGTCCTCGTGGGAGCGGCAACGTGGTTCGGCCATTCGGGACGGATGGTGTTCGGTGTGATGACCATCGCCTTCATCGCCGTTTCCGTGGCGGTCCTGGCGTTTGGGCTCGGTGCGAACCCCCAACCGATCGGCACCATCACCACCACTTCCGGTCACCGGTCCGTGCTGGCGGTTGTGTTGGCCTTCCCTGTCGCCATGGCACTGGCGACGGGTGTGGAGGCACCGTCTTCGGCGATCGCCCAGCTCGGTCAACTCGATGATCGGGGCCGCAGGTACTTCGGGAAGGTCACGCTGTGGCTGACGCTCGCCATCGTCGGCGCCATCACTTTGGGACTGACTCTGGAAGCCCATGACCTCCGCGTCGGTGTCCCGCCCGAGGGCACCACGCAGATCGCCGAGCTGGCTCGGATCGCGGCACCCGGTCCGTTGTTCGCCGCGTTCCAACTCGTGACGGCCTTATTGTTGCTGTCGGCGGCGAGTTCGTCTTTCCAGGCCGGTCCGGGTCTGCTGAAGGCTCTGGCTCGGCACACCGATGCTGCTGGACGCAGCACCGGAATCCTGCCCTCGATGCTCGCCCGCACGAACACCCACCACACGCCGTATTGGGGCGTGGCGTTGTTCACCGGGATCGCCGCGGCTGTCACCGTGGCGGCGGGCGGCTACGACCAGCGGCTGGTCCTGTTCTACGCGGTGGCGGTGTTTCTCAGTTTCCTGGCCGGGCTGGTGGCCATGGCAGTGTTCTCCCACCGCGAGGGCCGGTTCCGCTCCCTGATGCTCAACATCGTGGGCGTTGTCGTCGTCGGATTCACCTTGGTGGTGAACCTGGCCCGCGGCGAGCCGGTGTTCAGTCTGCTCGTGGCCCTGCTCCTCGCCGCAGGTTTGCATCTGATGTGGGTCAAGGCCGGACGGCCGCGTGGGGTTCGCGACGTCGAAGCGCTCGCCGAGGGCGGCACCTGACCCCATATCCGGGCGTGATCGAGATCGTAGCCGCCGAGCTTCCGCCCATCGCTACGGCCACGACGCCCGATCTACGGTCGCTCCGAGGCGACCTCTCCCGGGTGGCACGGCTGCCTTCAGATGACTACTACTCTGTGTTACAGTCTAGTGGTAGTCAGTAGCGCTGAGTAGCGCGCCGTGATCGAAGGAGCCTGCTACGGACAACTTGACGGAGATGCTGAAAGGAACTCTGGAGGGCTGTGTCCTCGAAATCATCGGCACGGAGGAAACATACGGATACGCCATCACTCGCCGGCTGAACGAACTCGGTTTCACCGATGTCGTCGAAGGGACGATCTACGCCATCTTGCTCCGGCTGGAGAAAAACGGGCTGGTCGCGGTATCGAAGCGACCGTCGGAAGTCGGTCCGGCGCGCAAATTCTTCGCACTGAACGATGCTGGACGCGAAGAGCTCGCGAAATTCTGGGCTAAATGGGAATACGTTTCAGCACGCATCAACGAGCTCAAGGAAAGCGGGAAATGAACTTCTGGGAGACAATCACGGGAAGCGATCTCACCAGGGAATACGAACACTTCGAGGCGCGGGCCGGTGCGCTTCCGGCCGAGTATCGAGCGGCGTGGGAAGAGATCAAGGTCCACCTGTTCCCCTACTCGGGCGGCACGGGCCGCAATCTGATGCCGATCCTCGATGGCGCCCTGGGGCTGCTCGAGGAAGCGGCGACCGATGGCCAGAGTGTCCATGAGGTGCTTGGCGACGACATCAAAGGGTTCTGTGCGGCTATCGCCGGCGAAGAAGGCGCCAAGACCTATCGCGACAGATGGCGTGAACAGCTGAACAAGAATGTCGCAAAGAAACTGGGCAGGCTGGGAGACTGAGATGGGAATCCGCGACATCATCGAAGGTAAGAAAGAGTGGCGGGCGCATATGGCGCGGGTCAAGGCGCTCCCACTTGATTACCGAATCGTTTACAAGGAAATGCAGAAATACTTGTTCAAGGTCGGTCCGGTCGAACTGGCCGACGGGAGCCTGTTACCGGGACTTCTCGATTTCTTCGAGGAAGGCATCGCAGCCGGGAAAGGCGTCATGGAGGTGATCGGTGACGATGTCGCAGCTTTCTGTGATGACCTGATAAAGGACTCGCGGACCTACGCCGACATCTATCAGGAGTCTGCCGGTAAGAAAAGTCGGTAACGGCTGATCGGGGTGCTGTCCACTTGATGCCTGATCAGACGGAGTGAGCTTGGAGTTGCATCGTTTCCTGGGGTGACCTGCTGCTGCGCCGCAGGGTATGTGGCTGAATCAAGCCTGAGGCCGGCGGGTTCGTAGGGTGGCGCCTATGGGTCTCGGCTACCTGCTCGGCCGCGGCAAGCTGGTCGCGCACCACGCCAGCCAGTGGATGGTCGCTGCCGAGGGCTCGCTTCGTCTGGTCGAACATTGTCTCGAAGAGTTTCACGGCGTCCTCGAATCGGCCTGCCGCTTGATAGGCGAGCGCGAGTCCGTTGACCGAACGCCCGGTGAGGGAGTCGTCGGGGCCGAACTCCTGCGGGTTGATGTTCGCCTCGTACAGGGGAATGGCTTCCGCGAATCGGCCTGCGGCTCGAAGTGTGTCGGCAAGCGCGTTGCGAGTGCTCCGGAGCCGCGGATGGCCGGGAAGAGCGCGGTGGTACTCCGCGAGATTCGTCTTGAACAAGTCGATCGCGGTGTCGAGGTGACCGGCTGAGCGGTACGCGGCCGCGAGGCTGTCGCGCGAGGCGAGGGTGGCGTGGTGGTCTGGTCCGAGGATGCGCAGTCGGTCGGTCAAGGTGGTTCGGTGGTTGGTGAGGGCGTCATCGATGCGGCCTGCCGCGTGATAGACGGCGAGATTGTACCGGTAGGTCAACGTGTCGGGGTGGTCGAGACCGAGTTCTCGCGCGCTGGCGGAGACGTTGGCCTCCAGCAACGGGATCCCGCGAGGGCTTCCCGTTCGGCGGCGGCGTCCGGGTCCGCCTCCACCTGTGCGAGATCCACATCGCGATAGCGGCGGGTGAGTAGACCCTTCAACGCCGCATACGCGTCGGTCACGGATTGCTTGGCGGTATCGGTGAGGCCGGCGGCGGCGCCGACCGCGACCGCGGTGGCGACCAAGGTGGCCGGGTCCATTCGAATTCCCCCTCTGTGGCGACTCGGCCGAGTAGCTCAAGTGTGCACGATCGTGGCAATGCCAACTCGAGCGGCAACGTGACTGTCGCTCTCATCCGAGCTGTAACCGCGGCGGGCGACCATCCGCCACGGACGTACCGCGGCTGATGGTTGCGGCGAAGGGGTCAGCGTCGCTGGTCGCGATAGGTATCCAGCAGGCGCAGCCACACCTCGTTGATGGTGGGGAAGGGTGGGACGGCGTGGCAGAGGCGGTCGATCGCTGAGGGTTGCCTGTCGCGAAAATGCCGTTCCGCCAACGTGTTTCGTGGCCGATTGGTAGCATTCGAGGCCGTTGTCGGGCCACTGAATCGGGGGCGGCTGATGGAGGTGGAGGACGTCCACCACTCGTACGGCAGACGGTCGGTGCTGCGTGGCATCGACATGGTGTTGCCTCCGGGGACGCTGGTGGGCATCGTCGGTGAGAACGGGGCGGGTAAGTCGACGCTGCTGAAGATTTTGTCCGGAGAGCTGCGACCGGACCGGGGGAGGGTCCGCCACCGTGGGCGGTTCGGTTACTGCCCTCAGCAGGTGATCCTCAACGACGCCTTCACGGTGCGTCAGCACCTGAATTTCTTCGCCGAGGCCTATGCGATCCCCGACCTGCGCCGCGCGGAGGAGACCATGGAGATCTTGCGTTTCGCGGAGTACGCCGGTGAGCGGGTCGGGACGCTCAGCGGCGGTACGCGGCAAAAGCTCAACCTGACGCTGGCGGTGATGCATGATCCGCAGGTCTTGCTGCTGGATGAGCCGTATCAGGGTTTCGATTGGGAGACGTATCTGCGTTTCTGGGATCTGGTCGCGGAGTTTCGTGACACCGACCGGTCGGTCTTGGTGGTCTCGCATCTGGCTCACGACACCGACAAGCTGGACCAGGTGTGGCGGTTGCGCGACGGCGTCTTACGAGGCGGACAGGAGAATGCCGGATGAGTGATGGTGTGCGCTTGTTCGTGATCGCCACGCGCTACGGTCTCATCGAGCACGCGCGTAACCGTTTCGCCATGCTGTTGGTGGCCTTCTTCCTTCCCATATTGATCACCCTGGTCCGCGTGGCCGTCACAGACCTCGAGGTGCCGTTCCGGCTTCGAGACACCGGTCTGGTTCTGCGCGCCAACGGTAACGAGCTCGCTCAGGTCAGCGGCGCTCTGATGGCGGTCTCGCTGATCATAGGGTTCATGATGTTCGCTGCCACTTTCAGCAGCGGCGCATTCGACCGGCGCCTCTCCATGGCGGGGTACCCCCGGGTCGCTTCGGGTTTGGCGAAGATCGCCTGCCTGGTGGTGGCCTCGGTGGTTGTTTGCGTGTACGCCACGGCGGTCATCTGCTGCTACTGGTCGCCGCGGCAGCCTGTCCTGCTCGCCGCGGCGCTTTTCGGCGCGGCGATGACGTACGGGGCGCTGGGTGTGGCTCTCGGCGCGCTGCTGCGCCGAGAGGTGGAGGGGATGTTCGCCATCGCGATGGTCAGCTGCTTCGACATGGCCGTACAAAACCCCATCGCCAGTGCCGGGGCGGATAGCGATTTCGTGCGCTGGCTGCCCTCCTATGGGGCCATGCAGGCTTCGACCACAGCGGGTTTCTCCGACGCCGCGCCATTGACGGGATTCGCCGTACAACTAGCCTGGTTCGTCGCGAGCGCCCTCGTCGGTCTGATCGCTTTCCATCGGCGCACCCGTTCCTCTCTTGGACCTACGATGTGGATGCGCATCTGGAGCCCGAAGGGGTCCGGACAGTCGGTGATGCACTGAGGAGGCATTCCGCGCGACCACACGGTGGAGGTGCGGGACGTGACTCTGCTTTTGCCCGGCTGTGGAGCTTATGACGGCGTGGGAGCCGGTTCGTCGGCCGGGAGGTAGACCTCACGGCGCAAGCGTTCGAGATCCGGCGCTGCGATAGCGGAGGTTTGCGTGTACCGATTGCTTTCACGCCCCCAGAGCCCCACGCTCGTGATGTTCACATACATCTCCGCGTAGTCCTTCCCCTGACCGGCCAAGCCGGGAAGAACGCGCAGGAGCGCGGGGACGTAGTGGATTACCGCCTCGAGCTGGGCACGCTGGTCCGCCACTTGGCGCCGCACTCGGTCCACGGCTTCGTCGCGAGTGCAGCCGGTTTCGTGACGGACCGCCCGCACCAGGTTGTACGGAACTCGGTCTGCCTCGTCCTGATCCAGTCCCACCAGGTCGTTCTCCACGAAGGTGACCCAAAAGGCGAGTTCCTCGAGACGGCGGATCACGGGGTGTTCGCGCAGCGTCGATGGCAGTTCCCGGTCGTGGTACACCTCCATGCAGGCGATGGCGGTTTCGATCCCACTGGTCGACATCCGCATCGGTAGGTAGTCGGCCGTGGAAGGGACGTAGCCACTGATGCGATGATGGGCTTCGCGTTCGGCGGCTTCGAACCACTCCTCGAGGCCGTCGAGGAACCGCTTCTGCCAGCGGATGGTCCGGCCCTCGCGCAGGCGCGGCCATATGCTCGCCCAAGCCGTCGGAATCGCGCCGGGCCGCCACGGTTTCTCCGGGTCCTGGCGCAGCGTCGCCACCATGCCACGTCGCAACGCGGTCACGGCTTCCGGGTCCTTCAGCTGCGGATCCTCGAAAAGGTCATCCCAGGCGAGGACCAGCACGGCCATGCCGTAGGCGGTCTGTTCACGGGCCGCACTCGCTGCTGGGGCCAATGTTCGCGCCGGGATCTGGATCGCCCCCGTCCACCGGTGGTAGTCCGCCTCGGCAGAGGAGACGGCAAGGCCGGTGTCCACCAGCCAGTTCCGCAACCATCGCCCGAGCTGCGGCGGAAGCCCATCGCCGCGGGTTCGAGGTGGCTGCGTCGACCGCCGGGGGACCGCGGGACCAGGAGTTCGCCGGTCAAGTATGGACCTGGCGTAGGCGGTGATCGCGTGGCGAGCGCCCGGATCGACGGGCAGGGTGGCGAGCTGACCGGCGGCCCGGTCCATGAACTCATCAGCCACCGTTCGTGCTTCGTCCACGGCGCCGCAGGCGATGACGATCTCGCGGGCGCGCGCGGCTTGCTCGAGCGTCATTCTGCTCTGCAACAGGCGAGCAAGGCTTCTGTCGCGGGCGGCCGCGCGGATCACGGGCAGTGTGTAAATGCCCGCGGACAGATCCGCGTTGACGGGCTTGCCCAGTTCTTCGGCGGTGGAGGTCAGATCGAGGATGTCGTCATACAGCTGGTAGGCCAGCCCGAAGTACCGGCCGAACTGGGCCGACGCCTCTTGCTGATCGTCGGGCCTGCCGGCCTGCATCGCGCCCACCCGGCATGCCAGCGAGAGCACCGCCGCCGTCTTGCCGTCGATCGCGTCCAGGTAGGACTGCTCGCTGCGGGAGGCCACGTAGAGGTCGGCGGCCTCGATCACCATGCCCGCGCACATCTGCTCACCGGCAATTGCCCCCGACAGGACTTCGCGCCCGCCGAGTTCGGCCAGCATGCGCACGCTTGTGAGCATCACGGAGTCCCCACCCAACACGGCCATATGCGAACCCCACACCACATTGGCACTGGGACGGCCTCGACGCTCGTATGCGTGATCGATGACGTCGTCGTGGTAGAGCGAGCCCAGATGCAGCAACTCCACGGCAGCGGCGGCGCGCACCGCTCGGTCGTCGGCCGGGGCCGCGGGATCGGTGAGCAGGTAGTACGACAGTAGGGTCAATGTGGGACGGACCAGGCGGCGCGAGGTGTCCGGCCCTTCCTCTGTGAGCGCGGCCAGTTCAGGCCTACCCTCCAGCCGAACGGGTCCGAGAACGTCACGGACCCGGTCCAGATCCGCATCCAGATGGGGGAAGACAGCCGAATCCTTTTCGCGGGGCATGCGGGCACTCTCCTGACTGGTTGCATCGGTATCCAGAACACCGCCGATCAATGGCAATGAGACACCATGTTGCTGCGGAAGATGTTGGTATCGGCCGAAATTGAGGCCGGATCCGCAGATGCGGTGCAGCTCGACCGGACATCGGGAGGGTGTGCCACGCATCGAGCGATGACCGATTTACGGCGGGAGTTGTTCCAGGAGGTCACGCTGCGCGAGACCGCCGCCGGTACCTGGATCGACGTTCACTCGGCGCGCTGGCAGGCGACGTTCACCTTCTACGCTGTCTTTCGGCCCGCAGATCGTTCGTGATCGTCGACCACCAGCAGGACCTCTCCTCTGAGCGTGCTCCGGTGATGACGCGGCCGCGCTGGCACCTGCTCGACTCCAGGTGCTCGAAGACTCCGGCGACGGCGAATCAGCCTGCCGCGGTACGGGTCTGATCAACGGGGATGCAACGTTATCCGGGCGTTGTAGGCGGGGCTGAGGCCGGTGTGATAGCGACGTGGGGGCTCGACGGGACCGGTGGCCGCGCCGATGCGGCGATGCTCGAGGATGGTGCGGAAGAGGATGCGCGCTTCCGCCAAGGCGAATTGGGCACCCAGACAGCGATGCGCGCCGGCGCCGAAGGTCAGCCAGGTGCGGCCGTTCGGCGGCTCGTCGAGGAAGCGTTCAGGGCGGAAGGCCATCGGGTCCGGGTAATGCCGTGGTGATTCGTGAATGAGGAGAATCGGGACTATGACGATGGCCCCCTTGGGGACGTGGACTCCGTTGACCACGGTGTCGCGCAGTGCGCGCCGCCCAGTGAACGGTGACACCGGGCGGATTCGCATTGTTTCGGCGACCACGGCGTCGAGATATGCGTCGAGCCGGGCGGAGTCGCCTGCGTCGACCGCCGCATCGAGTTCGGCCATGGCTGCCGGGTGGACGGCCAGCATGGCGGCGATCCAGCCGAGCGTGATCGCGGTGGTCTCGTAGGCGCCGAGCAGGATGCCACGCATATTGCGGGCCAATGCGGCATCGTCGTGCTGATCCAGTTCGGTGCCGACATACCGCGACAGCACGTCTTTCCGGCCGTTTCTGTCACCGGGCGTGGACCGGCGCGCGGCGATTTCCTCGATGATGAGGGCGTCGACCTCCGACTGGCGGCGGCTGAGCGGCGGGTAGGGCAACGTGTAGCCACCGACAAGCGGGGTGAGCAAGGTGACCGCGAGAAATCCGCGACTTTCTATTTCCCCGAACCACCGGCTCACCGCCTGTTTCAGCCGGTCCTTGCGGGGCGCGGCCACGTCGCCGAAGACGACGCCGAGCAGCACGCCGATGGCCAGGTCGTAGCCGACCTTCAGAAATTCGAACGGTTCACCGACAGGCCAAGTCGGCAGTTCGCGCTGGACCACCTCCACCATGAGGTCCTCGTAGGACCGGAGTGCCTTGCTCTGGAACGGCGGTGCGAACAGCTTACGTTCGCGGCGATGTTCGTCACCGTCGAGGAAGATCAACGTCTGCTTGCCGAACATCATGTCGTGGCTGGAGAAGCGGCTCAGCACCTGCCCGACCGAGAAGTCGTCGTGGTTGGCGAACAGTCCTCGCACATCGTCCATGTCGTAAGTGACCAGCATGGTCGGAAATCCTGGCGGCGAGACGACGAACCGTTCGCCGAATTCCAGCAAGGGGGAACGGTGCGTGCCGGGGCGCATCAGTCCACCGATCTGCGCGATGTGGCGGGTGCGAAGCCTAGGGAGATCACGCAGAGACAGCGTGGGATGCGACATGTAGCCATCCTTAACCCGTCGCTCGGCGACTCGCAAACATGAAATCCCCGCAGTGGCAATGGATACAAGGCCTATCACCGCTTCGCACAGGCGAAGCCGTCGACGTGCCGGAGCAGTCACTGCTGCGGATCCCACCATACGGATCCGCCCTCGCCGTTCGGCTCAACCGATCCCGAATTCCGCTCTGAGCGCGGCGAACAGCGTGTCCACCTCGGGGCCGAAGACCAATCCCGTGGCGTACAGGGTCGTCATCGCGGCATCGAGGGCGTCGGGTCCGTTCGCGTCGATGATGGTGGGCAGCGCGAAGGACGGACGGTGGATCGGGCCCAGATCGAAAGGGCTCGCCGTCGCACCGGCCGAACCGAGAACCATCGTCGCTTCGATGGTGCCGACGTGCTCACCTTTCGGCGGGCCGAAGTCCTCGTCGTGCAGCCAGGTCATGGCCGCGTCTACGTCGTCGAACGGGGGCGGTAGCGGTCGGCCGTCCCGCAGCGCCGCCAAGGCGGGCCGCACCCACGGCCGGTCGCTGAGGCCTGCTTTCGCGCAGGCTTGGGCCGCCGACCAACGCGCCAGGCGCCGCAACTCGGGATCACCCATCGTGGCGATCGCCTCGGCGATCGCGCGGTCATGGCGTGCCAGGTCTTCCGCGCCCGGGTGATCTTCCAGCCGGGGTATCGGCTCCCCGCCCCAACGCTGCCGCTGGAAAGCGGCCGCCTGCGCAGGCAGATCGTCGATGTGCAGGCGGCGAGAGCCTTTGTCGTCGACAACGACGACCCATTCCTCCACGTCGACCGACGCGGTTACCTCGGGCAGCGGAACATTCTCGGGCACACCGTATCCGGGCATGTGCCACTGCATGGCCGGTAGCGGTTCGCTGCCGTCGTCCGGCCAGAGCCGGATGCGCCACACATCGCCGGGTTCGGTCGACCCGGGCCAGCCGTAGTTGACGAATCCACGGCCGCTGATCTCGATCAGGTATTGGCCCTCCGGAACCGGGCAGTCGACCGCGCCGTCGGTGGGCGACGACAGGAACAGTGTGCCCTCCGGTCCGACTCGTAACCTCGTCTCACACACTTGCTGCCATTCGCCGCGATCCCCGGGCGGCCGCTCGTCCCATACCTCAACCGTTACTGACATATGGAAGTTGTTCTGGTGCGGGCTCAACACCACCACCGCCAGCCCATCGGAGGCGAACGGATGCGCCGCCTGCGCGCGGTCGAGCAGTTCGAGTTCCTCGACCGGGCTCTCGACGCCGCCGTCGATGCGGAACTGCCCGTAATCCATGAACAGATGCACGGTTTGCTCGCTGATCGGCCGCCTGAACACGGTGCTCATCGCGTCATCTTGGCACGGAGGCACGTCCGCCCGAGGGCGAGGTTCCCGGTCAGGGGGAGTCTGCATGCCGGACCAGCGCGGCGGCATGCGGCGCGACAGGCGCTGTGCGTATCTCCGAGCGCAGTCGGACAACCGTATGATCCGTGGCCGTGCTGCGGATCGGCGACATGCCGAAAGCCAGCGGCCCCGTGGCCTCAGACCGTCGCTTGACGCGTGCGTGGAGGTCGTGACGTAGAGCCATTACGGCGTCGGCCTCATCGGCGGGCCGGGCTTCGGAGCCTGGCGCGAGCTCGCCGTGCACACCATGACGACGAACTGGGTGCTCGCCGCCGAACACGAGGGCTTCCCGCTGATGTACCACTGGCGGGTGCTGCCGGACACGACGCCGCTGCCGGGGGAACTCGCCGACATCGACCGTGCCGTCGCCTACTGGGTCGGCCGACCGCAGGTACGCCACCGGATCGAGGCCCTCCAGAACTCTTCGGCGAGCATCGCGCTGTTCCTGGAATACATCCCGCAGAACCTGCACGAGTGGCTGAACACCCAGATCGAGGCGGGCGAGGAGCCCGCCGACCGGGCCTGCGCCATGGTCGAGCGGGAACTGGCCGCCGGCACCGCGTTCATGAACAGCCGCGGTCTGCTGCACCTCGACGCGCACTTCGAGAACATCCTGACCGACGGTCGACGCCTCTACTCCGGCGACTACGGCCTCGCGCTGTGCTGCGGGTTCGACCTCTCACCGGAGGATGCCGCGTTCTTCGACCAGAACCAGAGTTACGACCGCGGCTATACCGCCACCTACTTGGTGAACTGGCTGGTCACCGCCCTGTACGGGCTCCGGCGGGAGGACCGGGAGGCGCGCGCCGCGATGGTGGGCGTCTTCGCCGAGGGCAAGCCGCCGGAGGGCATCCCTGCGGGGCCGCCGCGGTCATCACTCGGCACGCGCCGATCGCCGCGGCGATGTCCGCATTCATGCGCGCGTTCCAGCAGGAGAGCCGGAGCACCCCGTACCCGGACCAGGAGATCCGCTGCCTGCTGGGCGGCCCGGCCTTTCGGGGCCCAGACGCTAGGTGACCCACCGTGTCCTCGGAGCGAACACGTAGTTGGGGAAAACTGATCGACATGACGGACATGCGGGGGTTCCGGCCCCGTTCATCGACAAGGTGTGGGCTCTTCCCCAACTAGGCGGACCTTTCGGAGTTGTTCTGGCTGTTTGCCGAAGCGTCGACGCCACCGACGCGTGCGCTGACCAGACCCACGATCGGGTCCACGGTGAAGTCGACCTCGCGGTCGCGGTCGAAGCGGGCGACGTGGACAGCTGCAAGGCAGACCTAAGGCGGTCCGGATGACTCGAGGGTGCTCTGCCGACCAGGCGACCACGACCCGCTGCAAGGCGGTCACGGCGGTCCAGGTGACCGTGGGCTTGGTCGTCGGTCATCGGCAGCTGAGCACGTGACGGCGTGGAACCACGTGCAGGCGTCGAGGCAGGGCGAGAAAGTGGTGAGTTCTGTCTATCGAAAGCCTGCACCGGCGCTCGGTTCGGAGTTATCGTTGAAGTCCCTGCTGGAGGCCATGGTCGGGGTGCACAATAGGCCTCCTGGCTGTGGCCTTGGGATACGACATGCACGCACCGACCGCGTCGCTCGCCGACAACCTCTGCATGCCGCCGCTCGCGAAGCCTGTCGCGGCGGTCGATGCGACCGCGCTGGTCCGGCTAGCAGGGGCCGATGCCAACTCTCTCGTGTTGAGCTTCATCGTGGGTAACGAGTCGATCGTGAGTGGTCTGCCAGTGCGCCATGATGCGGGGGCTGTTCACATTTGCCGCCGATCCGGCGGTACCCAGCAAGTCGCCGCGTCTATGGCTTTCCGAAATGAGCGGTCGGCGTTCGCCGTCTTACATCGCGGACTGCGGCCGATGCGCCGACGGAACCTCTGTCGGCGCGGACGCCGTCCTGAGCCTGGCTCAGATCGGGTGCCGCTGTGCGATAAACGCGCGATCTCGTTCAGTTTGCGGAGGGGTGCCGATTCAGCCCTGGCGTGCGCCGTGTCAACGGAGATGCAAGGAATACGACATCCGTAGTACTTGATCGTGACGAATTGCCCGAGCGGCTACACCGGTCAGAATAAAGGTCTTGTCATGCAACAGTCTTTCGCTCGACCGATCGCTACCGGCAATGGGCTGCCCGACGGAGCCTTCCCGCTTTCGGCGGCGCAACGCGGAATTTGGTTCGCCCAGCACGTGGCAGGCGATGTCCCGATCTCTATTGCCCAGTACGTCGACCTGGTGGGAGCTATCGAGCTCGACCTGCTCGCCCCGGCAGCGCGCCAAGCCGGGCGCGAGTTCGGCACCGGGTATCTGCGCCTGATAGAAAGCGACGGTTATCCGTTCCAGTGCGTCGACACCACGCTCGACGATAGTGCACGCGTTGTCGACTTCCGAGGTGAGCGCGATCCCGCGGGCGCAGCTCATGCCTGGATGCGCCGCGAATATTCGGCGCCCCTCGATCTGATGAACGATCGGCTGGCCTGTGTCGTCATGCTGCGGATCGCCGACGACCGCTGGTTCTGCTACTGGCGGATGCATCACATCGCGCTGGACGGCATGGGGGTCTCGGCCATGGCGCGACGCACCGGCGAGCTCTACACCGCGGCGATCGAGGGGAGGCCGCCCCCTGCCGCACAGGCCGAGGACCTGAGGAAGATCGTCGATGCCGATCAGGAGTACCGCAGCTCCGACCGTTTCGCGGCCGACCGCGAGTATTGGCTTCGGCACCTGGACGGGATCGCCGACCCGGTGAGTCTGGCGGGCCGTACCGCCGAAGTGGACGCGCATCCCAGACGTGTGGAGGCGGCGCTGACGCAGGAAACGGCTGCGTTGCTGGCGATGGTCGCGAAGGCGGCGTCGTCCGGTGTGGCGCCTACGGTGGTCGCAACCTTCGGCGCCTATCTGGCTGCGATCACCGGCGCTCCAGAGGTGGTCTTGAGCCTGCCGGTCTCTGCGCGCACGACGGCGACGATGCGGCGCTCCGGCGGCATGATCGCCAACGTCGTCCCGGTGCGACTGAGCTTGCAGCCGACCACGACCGTCGGTGAACTGATCCGGGCAGCACAGGCTGAGCTGACCGGCGCGCTGCGGCGGCAGCGCTACCGCCAAGAGGACATCTTCCGCGACCTCGGTTGGCCGATGGACGAGGTAGCGACCTTCGGTCCGTCGGTGAATTTGATGATGCTGGACACCAGGGTTCAACTCGGTGCGGTCACCGGACGAGCGCATGTGCTGACGGCCGGGCTGATCGACGACCTTTACGTCAATCTGTATCCGGGCGTTGGGGGCGAGAGCACCCACATCGACTTCCAGGGCAACGCGAACCTGTACAGCGATACCGAATTGATCACTCACCACAGCCGATTTCTGCGGTTCCTGCGCAGGTTCCTCACCGCTGGACCGGACGCGGCACTGTCCACGATTCCCGTCGTACCCGATAACGAGCTCGCCGAACTCGCACCGGCACGCGGACCGACGGGCGTCGCGCCGCGCACGCTCCCCGAAATTCTCGCCGCGGGTGCGGGAATCGACCCCGAAGCGATCGCTGTCCACAGCGGGTCGGCTCGGCTGACCTACCGCCAGGTGGACGAATACACCAACCGGCTGGCACGCATTTTGATCGCCGGCGGTGTCGGGCCGGAACGCGGTGTGGCGATCTCGATTCCGCGCTCGATCGATTCCGTGCTCGCGATGCTCGCCGTGGCCAAGACAGGCGCCGCATTCGTGCCGATCGACCCGACCTACCCTTCCGACCGGATCGAGCACATGGTCGACGACAGCGGCGTCGGCATCGGCCTTACCGTAACGACCGCGCGAAGTCTGCTTCCGAATCGGGTGACCTGGCTGATCCTCGACGAGGACGAGACCGGCCGGGACATCGCGGAGCAAAGTGCGGCTGCGGTCGACGATACGGTGCGGCACGCTGCGGTGCTCTTGGATCAGGTCGCCTACATGATCTACACGTCGGGGTCGACCGGATTGCCCAAAGGCGTGATGGTCACACACCGGGGCTTGGCGAACCTGGTCGCAAACTCCGCGCAGGGTTTCGGTGTCGCCGCGGATTCCGTGATGGCACATGTTATTTCGCCGAGCTTCGATATTTCGGTCGAAGAGATCCTGGTCAGCTTCGCCGCCGGTGCGACGCTCGTCGTTGTTCCGCCATCGGCGTACGGCGGTGAAGAGATGGCGGCGGTTCTGCGCGCGGAAGGGGTGTCCCACCTGGACGCCACACCGGCGGTCGTGGGAACCCTCGACCCGGCGACACTACCCAGCCTGCGCACTGTCGTTGTCGGTGGTGAGAGCTGCCCAGGCGAGTTGGTGTCCAGGTGGTCCGGTCGTGCTGTGCTCAATGGGTACGGGCCCACCGAGACCACGGTCACGGCGACGTTGAGCGACGCGTTGAGACCCGCTGGGCCGGTCACGATCGGAAGTCCGGCTCGCGGTTTCTCAGCGGTCGTGCTCGATTCCTGGTTGCGGCCGGTGGCTCCCGGGACGATCGGGGAGCTCTACCTCGCCGGGGCGGGTGTGGCGCGCGGCTATCATCAGCGTAGCGGCCTCACTGCCTGCCGATTCGTAGCGAACCCTTACGCGTGCGGCGAGCGGATGTACCGCACCGGAGACTTGGCTCGCTGGACCAAGAGTTCCGGGAGATTGGAGCTGGATCATCAGGGTCGCAGCGACTTTCAGGTGAAGGTGCGCGGCTTCCGTATCGAGCTCGGCGAAATCGACGCCGTTCTGCGACAGCACCCCGGCGTCGACTTCGTGGTTACCCTCGGCAAGGAGACCGACTCGGGTTCCACCGCGCTGGTGTCGTACGTGCTGCCCGAACCGGGTGTCGAGGTCTCTGTGGACGCGTTGAAAGCGGCTGCGGACAAGGCGCTTCCGGCCTACATGGTGCCCGCCGCGGTGGTAATACTGGACAGTCTTCCGCTGACACCGCTGGGCAAGGTGGATCGCACGGCACTGCCAGAACCAGAGTTCGGCTCGGACGCGCCTGTGGGCAGACCACCTTCGACGCCACGGGAGCAGGCGCTGGCCGCGCTGTTCGCCGAGGTTCTCGGGATGGATTCGGTGGCCGTCGACGCGAGCTTCTTCGCACTCGGTGGCGACAGTATCTCGGCCATTCAACTGGTCTCGAAGGCGAAGTCCGCCGGAATCGGCTTCAGCGCACGAGATGTATTCGAGCGCAAGACCGTTGCCGCTCTCGCAACGGTGGCCACCGAGGCGCACACTCCGGTGGCACGCGAGCTGCCCGGCGGTGGCGTCGGCGCCGTCGACCTCACACCGATCGTGCACGCGATGCTCGACCAAGGACAGACCTGGCGCAGGCTCGGCCAGGCGGTCTTGGTCGGTCTACCGGCCGACGTGGACCACACACGATTGGTCGAGGCCGTGCAAGTGCTTCTCGACCATCACGATCTACTGCGCTCCTCGATGCGAAACACCGATCACGGCTGGGAATGGGTTGTCGCGCCAGCCGGTGCGGTCGAGGCAGGCACCTTGGTGGACATCGTGAGCGCCGATCGCGATGGCGATCCGACGTTCGATGACGAATTGCAAGCTGCCGCGGACCTGCTCGATCCGGAGACCGGAGTCGTCGCGCGCTTCGTGCTGATCGAACGAGCGGATGCTCCTTCCTTGTGCTGGATCGTGCTGCATCACCTGGTGATCGACGCGGTGTCGTGGCGCACCCTGCTGCCGGATCTGGCGACCGCGGCCATGGGCCTCGCCCTGGCTCCGGTTGGTACCTCGTTTCGGCGTTGGGCGCACGGACAACTCGAGCATGCGGCAGGCCGGAGCGCCGAACTGTCGGTCTGGCAGAACATTTTGGCGACGCCCGATCCGCCGATCGGCACGGGTGCGTGGGACCCGGCGCTCGACATCGCCGCCACGGCGGGGACTTTCCGGACCACCGTCGTTGCGGACGTCGCGAACTCGGTACTCACCACGGTGCCGGACCTTTTCCACTGCGGTGCCGACGATGTGCTGCTGACCGCCCTCGCGATGGCGGCATGCCGCTGGCGTGATCGAAGGTCATTGCTTCTCAGCATGGAGGGCCACGGACGCACGGAGGCCGTTCTGCCCGGCGCCGATGTCGCGCGCACCGTGGGCTGGTTCACCACGGTCCATCCGATCGCCATCGATCTGACGGGCATCGACCTCGCAGACGCTTTCACCGGTGGCCCCGCGGCGGGCGCCGCGATCAAGAACACGAAGCAACAGTTACGCGCGGTGCCCGACAAGGGTGTCGGCTTCGGCATGCTCCGGTATCTGAACGCCGACACCAAGAATGCGCTCGTGGACGCGCCGACCCCGCAGATCAGCTTCAACTATTTGGGCCGGGTGCCGACCGACAGCGAGGCCGGGGCCTGGTTGCCGCAACGCTTCGCGGCAACGCGGGACGAGCGAGCGCCGCTGGCCGCAGTCGTCGATATCAATGCCGCCCTGACCGACGCCGGGCTGGAAGTGACGTGGGCATACGCAGCTCGGCTGCTCGAGGCCGTAGACGTCGAAGAGTTCGCCGATCTCTGGGCAGCCGCGCTGCGGGCACTGGTCGATCACAGCGGCAGCCCAGGAGCCGGAGGACACACTCCTTGCGACTTCGACCTCGTCGCGGTGACGCAGGCACAGATCGACGCCTGGGATCGCACCTATCCGACGCTCACCGATGTCTGGCCGCTGTCACCACTGCAACATGGCCTGCTCTTCCATGCGCTGTACGATCCCGAAGGCGCCGACGTCTATACGGTGCAGTCGCTACTCACGCTGACCGGCACCGTCGACACCGCGCGACTACGCTGCGCTGCGCAGACGCTGGTCGCACGGCACGACATCCTGCGGGTCGCGTTCGTGGAGACCGATGAAGGGCCCCGCCAACTCCTCGTCACCGACGCCGACATCTGCTGGCGGGAGATCGACCTGACCGGAATCGCCGAAGCCGAGCAACGACAGCGAGAACTCGACCGGGTGATCGCCCTGGACGCGGGCAGCCGGTTCGAATTGACCCGCCCGCCGCTCGTGCGCTGCACGCTCGTGCGTACCGCTCCCGCGCAGTACCGGTTCGTGCTGACCAACCATCACCTTGTGCTGGACGGCTGGTCGACGGCGCTGCTGCTGCGGGAATTACTCATGCTCTATGCCACTGCGGGCGACACCTCCGCGCTGCCGCCCGCGCACTCCTACCGCGAATTCCTCTCCTGGCTGCGCCAGCAGGATCATGCTGCCTCGACCGCCGCGTGGGCACAGTACTTGGCAGGTATCGACATCCCGACACGGGCGGTCTCGATATCGACCGGTACGGAGGCGACAGGGACCGGGACGGTGTCCGCCGACCTGTCCCAGGACATGGTCGCACGTCTGCAAATGGCCGCGCGCGATTCGGGCACCACGGCGAACACGATAGTGCAGGCTGGTTGGGCGATGCTGCTAGCCGTGCTGACCGGCCGATCCGACGTGGTATTCGGTGCGACGGTGTCGGGCAGGCCACCGGAGCTGGCCGGTGTCGAAGAATCGGTCGGTCTTTTCATCAATACGCTGCCGGTGCGCGTACGGTTCGATCCCGCGGAGCGGGTCGCCGACCTACTGGCTCGCATGCAGAGTGAACAGGCACGGCTGATGGATCATCAGCAAGTCGGGCTCGCTGCGATTCACAAGACGGTGGGCTTGGCCGAATTGTTCGATACGCTCACCGTTTTCGAGTCGTACCCGCTCGACCGAGGCGCGTTGTCGATGCTGCCGGACATCGCGGGCATGCGGGTAGTCGACATCGAGGGCACCGATGCCACGCCGTATCCGTTGAATCTCATGGTGGTTCCGCTGCCCGGCAGCGACGGGCAGGCCATGCTGCGCATCAGCGTGAAGTACCACGCCGACCAGTTCGCGCCGGAGACAGCGCGCCTACTATTGGATCGCTTGGTCCGGCTCCTGACTCAACTCGTAGGCGACCTACAGGCAGTAGTGTCCGAGCTACAGTGCTGCGACGACGCGGAGCGCGCCGCGCTGCTGCCGGTGCGTGGACCGGCGTCGATGCCGCCGCGAACACTGCCCGAAATTCTCTGTGCCGGAGCAGGGATCGACCACAGTGCCATCGCTGTTCGCGCGGGCGAGATAACGATGTCCTATGGTGAGCTCGACGCCTCGTCCAATCGTCTTGCCCGCGTCCTACTGCGCCGAGGCGTGCGGCCGGAAATGTGCGTCGTGCTTGCTCTCGGTCGATCGCTGGAATCGGTGGTGGCGGTGTGGGCCGTCGCCAAGACCGGCGCGGCGTTCGTATCGCTCGATCCTTGCTATCCGATCGAGCGGATCGAGCACATCCTGGCCGACTCGAAGGCGGCGATCGGCGTGACGGTGACCCACGAGACGCTGCCGGGAACCATCGACTGGCTGCTGCTCGATGATTTCGATACGCGCCGCCGCGTCGAGATGGTCTCCGCAGCACCGATCACCGACGCGGAGCGCGGGAGTCCCATTCGCATCGACCACGCGGCGTACCTGATCTACACCTCGGGTTCCACCGGCGAACCCAAGGCTGTGCTGGTCAGCCATCGCGGGCTCGCGAATCTGGTGGCCGCCTTGACCGACTCACTGGAGTTGGATCCGGCGGCCGGCGTGCTGCATGTGGCGTCACCGAGCTTCGACGCGTCGATCTTCGAACTGCTGACAGCACATGGCGCGGGCGGCGAACTCGTGATCGCGCCGCCTGACGTATGTGCGGGCGGAGAGCTGGATCGACTGCTGCGCGCCGAACGGGTCACCCATGCGTCGATCACGCCGTCGGTACTGGCCACGATGGATCCTGACGGACTCGATGACCTGCGGGTGCTCGCTGTGGGGGGCGAGCCCGCGGGGGCTGAACTGATCGAGCGGTGGTCGACCGAGCGTCGGATGGTGAACCTGTACGGTCCGACAGAGTTCAGCACTTGGGCGACCTGTCACCGCGATCTCGCCGCGGCAGCCCCGATCACCATCGGCGGGCCGATCCGCGGCGCCGCGACCATGGTGCTCGACACCTGGTTGCGTCCGGTGCCGGTCGGCGTCGCCGGTGAACTGTACCTGGCCGGTCCCGCGCTCGCCCGCGGCTATTTCGGCCGTTTCGAGTCGACCGCGACACACTTCGTCGCCGATCCCTACGGCCAGCCGGGGGAGCGGATGTACCGCACCGGAGACATGGCGCGATGGGTCATCGGGACCGACCATACATACGAGCTGGAGTTCTTGGGCCGCAACGACTTCCAGGTGAAGATTCACGGCCTACGGATCGAACTCGGCGAGATCGATTCCGTGCTGTGCCGCGATGAACAGGTCGAGTACGCGGTGACGATGGGCCGAGCCGGGCCGACGGGGGCGACCGTATTGGTGTCGTATGTGCTGCCTGCCGATGGTATCGCGGTCGACGTCGCGCACCTGCGTATGGTCGCGACCGCTGCCCTGCCCGCGTACATGGTCCCTTCCGTATTCGTCGTGCTCGATACGATTCCGCTCAACGCGGTGGGCAAGCTCGATCGGAATGCCTTGCCGACACCTGAATTCACGGACGGGCAGACCGAGTACCGACCACCCTCGACACCGACCGAAGCAATTCTCGCCGACATCTGCGCGGAGCTGCTCGGTGTCGACAAAGTCGGCGCCGACGATTCCTTCTTCGTTCTCGGCGGCGACAGTATCCTCGCTCTCCAGCTGGTATCCAGGGCCGAGCGGCGGGGCGTCCACTGCACGCCGTTTCAGGTGTTCCAGCACCGCACCATCGCCGCATTGGCCGCGGCCGCCGGGCGCATGGCCGATGAGCTGCCGCCAGTCGACGCCGGAGCTATGCTGGACGTCGTGTGGCCGATCCGGCTCGACGGCAGCGAACCCGCGCTGTTCTGCGTGTCCCCGTCCTCCGGAGTCGCCTGGCCCTACTCGGGATTCGCGGATGTGCTGTCGCAGGGCAGGCCGATCTATGGGCTACAGGCACCGGGCCTGGGCGGCGGCGAAGCGCTGGCGCGATCGATCGAAGAGTTGGTCGACCGGTACATCCACGAAATCCGTATCCTGCAGCCGACGGGTCCCTACCACCTGCTCGGGTGGTCGTTCGGCGGGCTCGTCGCGCACGCGATCGCCGCGAAGTTGAGGAACGCCGGTGAGCATGTAGGACTTCTTGCGCTACTCGACACGGACTCCGCGGACATCGATGGTGACAGCATCGAGCAGCTTTCTGCTGGCGGCTTCGTCAGTACTTTCGGCCCGATGTTGGGTATTCGTGGTGTGCCCGCCGATGCGTCCGCGGAAGATGCCGCCGATCTGATTCGTACCCAGCTGGGCGGTGTTTCGCCGATCGACGCGGAGACGATCGAGCGTCTGACGCGGTGGTACAACATAGTGGCACACATCAGAACCGGATATCAGCGTCCCGTATTCGACGGGGACGCAGTGTATTTCAGTGCGACCGTCGACGCTCCCGACAGCTCGGGCCCCGGTGGATGGCAACCCTACGTGACCGGCGAGATCGTCGATCACGATATCGGAGTCACCCACGACGAACTGACCGCGCGCCACGTGTTGCCGATCATCGCGCGCGTACTCGACGAGCATTTTGCCGGTCGAAGATGAACCACCAGGACAGGCCGGCATGTCACGGCAGCTCGCGGAGACAGGTTGGGTGAGGTCGAAGCCTGCCGAGATGTCGTGTAGGTCCGGGTCCGCGGAACAGCCATGACTGACTGTCGATCAGTGTGACGCAGGCGGGATGCTCTGCTCGTACTGGAAAACGTTGTGAGGGTCGTACTTCGCTTTGATCCTGCGCAGCCGCTCGAAGTGCTCTCTGCCCCAGTAGGCGGTTCCCCACTCTTGCATTCCGACGTTCGGGACGTTGACGTAGGCGCCGTCCGCGTAGGGCCGCAGCGCCTGGCTGAACTCAGCGGTCCAGGCCTGGGCCTGCGAGGTCAGCGGGTCGCTGACGCCTGGTTGTATTGAACGAGTCCCCCAGCCCGCGCCGATCTCACCGTAGAAGAGCGCGTCGCGATGCGCGAACGCCGTGCCGCCGGGGGGTTCTGTCTTGATCGCCCCACCGAAGGCATCGACGAAGTAGTTGCTCTCCTCTGTCGGAGCGTTTCGCATGAAGTCGCCGATGATGTCGACCGCCTTCTTCGGGAACGGCTCTTTGACGAACTGCGAGAAGAACTTCCAGTTCGCGGGCTCTTGCGGGAGCGGGACCTGGGCTCCCGCGAAAATATCGCCCCAGTTGCCGACCTGCACCGTGACATCGGGCGTGCCGACCGACAGGATCGCAGCCAGCATCTCTGTGGCCTGTGCCGCCGCCCCCTCCACAAGCCACGCGGACAGCAGGATCTGGGACTTGTGGACTTCGAGCTCGGATCCCAGACGGCTGTCGGCGGACGGTAACGTTCGCTGCCACGCCTCGAAGACCCCGTAGAGGTCCCCGAGTCCATCCCATGTCGCCTGCACATTGGCCAGACGTTCGAGCGGATACACCTTGTAGGTGAGTTGGGTGACGATCCCGAAGTTGCCGTTGCCCGCGCCGCGAAGCGCCCAGAGCAGGTCCGAGTGGTTCTGCGAGTCCGCGTTGATCACCTCGGCGCAGTCGTCACCCGACGCGACGACGACCTCGGCCGCCATCAGGCTGTCGCAGGCCATGCCGAGCCAGCGGTTGAGCGGCCCGAGGCCACCGCCGAGCGTCGCACCGCACGCGCTTACGCTGCCCTCGCTTCCGGTTGTGATCGCAAAATTCTGCTTCGCGAGCGTCGTCACCGCTTCCAACTGGTTCAGCCCGGCGCCGACCGTCGCGAGACAAGCGCCAGGGTCGATCCGGACGGACTTCAGCCGGCTGACGTCGATCACGATGCCGTTGTCGACGTTCGACCAGCCCTCGAGGGCGTGGCGGCCGCTGCGTACCCGCAACGCGATGTTGTGCTGCCGCGCCCACGTCAGGGCGTTCACCACGTCCTGGGTGTCCTGCGCGAAGACGATGACCAGCGGATAGTGGGAAAAGAGCTGGTCCCAGCCGAGTCGATCCTCCGTATACGACACGTCACCGGGTCGGACGATGTGGCCGGTCAACGTCGCGGGCGGGCATCCCGGGCGTTTTCGCGGGGCGCTTGCGTTTGCAGTATCCGTATCTGCGGCTGTGAGGCCCGAAACAACGACTGCTCCTACGCCAGCGGCTGTCGACGTCCTGAGCAGGTCACGGCGAGAAAGATCACTCAAGTCCAGGTCCTCTCGATCGGGCTATGCCAATACCGGGCTCCACTCTTACCCGCCAACCGCCGGGCAGTCCTTCGTGGTCGATTCCCGAACGGTAACGGGGTGACGTGGCGGTGTGTCCCGACACGCCAATCGAGGACGATCACAACCGCCCGAAGGCGTCACTAACTGCCGAACCCCTGCCAGCCTATTAACGGATTCAGGCGGCGGAATTCGCGGTACAGCTTTTGGCGGCTCTCCCTTGCCGCCTCGGATGCGGCCAGCTGGCTACCGTCCGCTACGGGTCGCGACCTCCGGCGCGGGCCTCGGATCCGCCTCTGGCTCGGGCCCGTAGCCACAAGGCGCCATCGATAATGTGTCCGGTTCCGGCGGTGGATCAAGCTGCGGTTGTTCCCCTGACTGTGCTGTATTCCGGCACCCATCGTTCCTCCGCTCACGGTGCCCCAATGGATATCTCGGTGATCTTAAGATTCGGATCACGGCCGTGTCGGTTACGCGCGTCCCCTTGGCGTGTTACTCAGCGTCCAGAGACGGAGCTGCCCGGCAGGCGTGGCTCATTAGGCTGGCTGGGTGGAGTTCACAACAGATTTCGAGCGTGGTGGGTGGCTGCTGGCGCGCGTCGGCGAACACGGGGTCGGCGGCGTCGCTGGTACCGGCTTCGAGGCTTATGCGCGGATCCTGCACCCGGTCGAGGCGACCCGCCGCGATGCCACGGTCACCGACGAGTGGGGTAATCCCGAGATCGTGGAAGAGGCGATGTGGCCGTGGGCCGAGGTCGCCGTGCGCAACGGGAGAGTGATGCATCCGCTGGTGCAGTGGCGCAACCTCACCGACAATGAGGACGAAGCGGCGATGTCGTTCGATGACGGCTGGAAAGTCGGCCAGACCGTCGAGGGGTGGTTCGACCCGAGCCTGCTGGCCGCGCTCACAGTCCACCTTCGCGCAGCCACCGAGGCACCGGAAGAGGTGACGGCTGGAGTGTGGAATGGATTCGGCGAGCTGAACGCATCCTCGGGTACGGTATTCGTCGCGTCCACCGACGGCGATCCACAGAACCTCGAGCGCGAGCGAGCTCGAATCGACGACGAGCTGGCAGCCTCTGTCGCGCCACAGGTCAGACGAGCGGTCCGGACAGGGCCTTTCCTACAGTGGCCGGGACGCGACTTCATGCTGTTCGACACCAGTCTCTCCGAACTCGCCGACCCCAGCTGGGTGCATGCGGCGGGCCTGGGGTGGACGACCGACTTCCCCGGAGTGACGCCACAGCTGCTCTGGCCCGCCGACCACGCATGGGTCGTGGCCAGCGAGATCGACTTCGACTCCACGATCGTCGCCGGCTCACGGGCTCTGATCGACGCGGTTGTGGCCGACGACCGTTTCGAGGCCTTCGAGGTCGCCGAGCAGTCGGATCTGAGCTGGTACGGCGACACGATCAACTCCGCGCCGAAGGACTGAGATGTCGGCGAGAGCTCGACCAGGGCGTGCGAACGAGGTGCACAACGATTTCACGAACAGGGCGGCGGCACTCCGGGAGTGGGCGGCCGCATGCCTCACGACGGCTCAGTAGTCCACGCGAGGAGCAGTGACCGGACGGCGATCGAAGATCGCACCCACGCCGACACCCACGGTCCACTTGCCGAGCATCCGACCTCCGCGCGCCCAGCCGGGGGCAAGAAGGTGTCGGTGAGCTGGAATATGTTGTTGTGCAAGCGAACCTTACGCTGGGCCCGCCCAGGAGGGAGGTGGCGACCCCAGCGTGCGTAGCTGTCCTCTGCGCTATCGCGAGCCTCGCAGCAGGTCTGGAGACGGCAGGCATGGTAGATCCGACCTACTCGTATGTTCCTGAAACGGCGTTCACACGTGTCGTGGTGTGTCGCGGGGTTGGGCCTGGCGGGTGGTGTCGGCCAGCCATCCGCCAGACCCAACACCTCCAGTCTGGAGAACATTCGTTCTCAGACGCCGAGAGTTTGCAGGAGTTTGCGGGTTCAAAAAGTTCACAGCTTTTCGACGCCGATTCCTCGGGCTCAGTCCCAGGGAGTCGACCCGGTCCGTGATCCCAGGCTGCGAGTGTTCTTGCTGGGACGGACGGGATACCGACCTTGGCCGCATATGCGTGTGGTTGCTCGGTGAAGGCATGTTTGGTGGTCACCACGGCCGCCACGTCGGCGCCGTGCCTGGTGCGTGCGGTTCCGCCGAACCGCTGTACGTCTAGTTCGGTCGTTCCGTATCGCTGACGTACAACACAATTCGACGGTGGCCACCCCGACGCAATCCCGAAGTGGTGGACGCCGACCGCGCTCGTGCCGCAGTGTCGGATCGAACTCTCCTGTACCGCAGACATAGTCGAACTGTGATTCCCCAATGCGACCAGGTCGCCGATCGCAAACGGATTCGTCCTGGCCCTGATCGTCGAATGGCTCGAATCATTGGGAGACCCAAGCTAGTCGTGGCGGCCGACTGCCGAGGCAGACGCTGGACCTCGGCGACTGACAGCATCCTGTAGTCGCCGAGACTGCCTGCCCGGAATCGACCGCCACGCCCTGCCCCGTTGCAGCGCTTTCGCGCTGTACCGGATCGAAGCTCGCGTGCCACCGAGTGCGAGGCACGGGGCATCAGTTCATGCGGGGGTGGGGTTGAACTCGGCGGTGACGCGGTCCACGAAGTTCTTGGCTTCGGGGCTGTCGTGGTCGGTGGGCAACTCCACGGGCTGTCCGTTGAGCGGGACGGTCGCCGGCCGATGGTTCGCCAGTACCTTTCCGGCACCGTCGCCGAGCGGTAGACCGGCCAAGGCGGAGACGCGGTTCATCACGGCGTCGGTGCCGACCGGCGGGAGGGCTACGACGCCCTGCGGCCATTGCACGCCTCCGAGTTCGAAGAACTCGTGGTAGCCGCCTATGTGCTGGTACCCGACCTGTGCAAAGTACAAATCATCCGGCGTCGAGCCTTGCGTTTGATTGATCTCATTGTTGAACGTGCCGTGGAAGACGCCGCTGGTGGGGTCGAAGTGTGCGTATTGGCCTGATACGGATGCCTGTATCTTGAGCACTTCGAACAGAACCTGCATACCACCGGGAGCAGGCTGGTTGTTCTTGGAGTAGAGAGCCTTGGCGCCATCGATATCGGGCGGGTTCCACATGTGCGGGACGACGTCGAGGTCGTTGGCGTAGCGCCGTACTCGTTGCAGGCGTTGGGTGGTGTAGTTGACGAATTCCTGATTGCAGAAACTCGGTCCGGCGGTCGAGAGCACACTGATCCTGGCTTTTTCGGAATTGTCCCAAAGCCACTGGGTGTCGCGCAGGAACAGCGCGAACGTGAGTGACAGGGCACCGCCGAGGCTGTGGCCGGTGACGGTCAGGTCGATCGCCTTGTCGCCGAGCGAGCTCAGGAACTCGGGCAACGTGTGACCGGCGCCGGGACGCTGGCCTGAGGGTTTGATACCGAGGAGGGTTTTCACCCCGATGGCGGTGCCGATCGTATGCCACGCGGCATTATTCGCGAACCACGGCGTCTGGAGAATGAAGGAGTCCTCGACGAGCCAGTCGAACACCAGTGCGTCGGTGCTGCCGGCCATCGCGATCACGTACCGGGAGCGATCCTCGGTGCTTCGCACCATGTACAAGGCGTTGACCGCGTACAAGTCGGTGTCGAACAGCGCGACTCCCGGACCCCAGACGATCTCCCACCCTCCGATGACGTCCCGGTTGGTGTCGAGATACTGCTGGATCTTCTGAGAGAGGGTGTCCTCCAGGTCGCCGTCTTCTTTGCTGATGCTGTTGACCAGATTCGCGTACTCGCACAGCTGATATGTGATCTTGTCTTGCAGAGACGGCTCATTGATCGTCGTGGATTGTGCAGTCATGTACCGCTCCTTACCGTATGGGTTTCATCCGAAACAGAGAGGAGAAAGCGGTGACGCGAATTCACACGCCGCGTCCGCATCGGGGACAGAACATCCCGGACCGGTAGCTGTGTATAGGAGTCTAGACGATCCACCACACATGCGGGCGAATAACCTGCCTGCCCAGGATTTGACGCTCGCCCGCCGACGGGAGGCCGGTCCGCGCGGTCACGAGGGACGCTGGTAGCCGTCCATTGGAGCTCTCGCACGAATACGCGGATCTGCATCTGCCACCGTTCCGGCGCGCGCAAGGTGGAAGTTGCGATCCGATAGCGGACGAGTTGGGGGCGAAGGTGATCGTCACCGGGCGCGCGGGTCACGCCGTCGCGTCGAGTGCGGGGCGAAGATGTTGCGGTGCTCGAGGTGCCGATGGAACTGCTCGAGCAGGCACAGCGTGTACGCGGCCCGGTCGACCGTCTCCGGTGGGCGAGGGTCGCGATAGACCAGCCGCTTCCACCCGCCGCCGATCAGATCGTGGTCGACGCGGCGGGCACCGAGCCAGCTCGCGCGGTATGCGGCATAGGAGTGTGTCATCTGCGGGTGGCCTCGGTGTGCGGCCTTGATGCCGCCGTCTGAGCTGCGGCGGCGTCACCGGGCAGCGGATTGCCGGACTGTGCGCCGCGCGGCATCGCTTTGAGGGTTTTCGGTCACATTCCCTGGTTACGTCACCACAACATTCAATCGAACGTTCAAAGCTACGATCGTAGAGTGTGAACCTACGGTCAGAGCCTCCCCTCCAGCGCAACCAACGCACCGCAGACTTCGTGTTGACCATGGACGAGATCAGGGCGGTGACGGCTTTTGCCATGACGTCGGCAGAGCAGGTACTCCCGCTGTTCGAGGCATGTCACCCCGATGACAGCAGACCCCGCGACGCACTCGCCGCCGCAGCCGCATTCGTCCACGGAGACCACCGCTCTCACGCCCAGCGTGTGACGGCACCTGCCGCCCACCGTGCTGGGCGAGAAGCGGCGGCGCCCGTGGCGTTTCACGCCGCGATGGCCGCAGGCGATGCCGCCGCGTCGGCGTACTTGCATCCGTTGGCGGATGCCGTTCAGGTCAACCACATCCTGCGCGCGTCTGCGCACACCATCCGAGTGTTCGAGCTGTGCCCCAGCGAGGAATACGGCGACTCGGTCGAGCGCATCGCCGACCTCGCCACGCCACTGTTGATCGACGTCCTCCGTCGTTATCCGAGGATCGGCGCCGGCACGAACCGGGTCAGCCAGCTCGTGCACCAGCTCGACAACCGCCTGCGAGATGGGCGCACCCCGTCACCGCGGCACGAGCGAGGGTCGGAGCGGCGATGATCCTGCCCAAGGTCCGAGACCCCCGGATGGTGACGATCCGTCGGGGTGGCCGCCTGACCGATGCCGACCATCAGTTGCTCGCGCTGTGGGCGGCGGCATGCGCCGAGCACGTTCTCAGCCATTTCGAGCACGAACGGCCCCACGATCCGCGCCCACGAGACGCCATCGCCGCCGCCAGAGCGTGGGCGCGAGGCGACATGCCGATGATGCGGGCCCGGGCAGCAGGCGGACACGCGATGGGCGCCGCCCGCCCGCTGACCGGCGCGGCTCGATTCGCCGCCTACGCCGCCGGGCAAGCCGCATGCGTTGGACACGTCGCCGAACACGACCTCGGTGCCGCCGCCTACGCGATCAAAGCCGCTCGAAGCGCGCACCCCGGCAATCCCCAGGCCGGCCGGATCGAGCGTGACTGGCAGCGAGACCAGCTCACCGACCCCATCCGCGCCCTGGTCCTCGAAGACCAGGCCCGGCGCAACAGCATCTGCTGGTCAGCCTTCTCCGACTGAGCCTCACAGCATCTCCGCCTTATCGACCGGCGGGTAGATCGGTGGGCCGACTCATGATCCAGGAGGTGAGCCGCCTCAGAGAGGGGCTGATACGTGAAGCGATGCTTCGGCGCGTCCTCATGCAGCATCTGAACCTCGGACCGAACATGGCCGACGTCGCCCAGACCATCACGCCGTCGTCGACACCATTCTCTGGTGGCAGGAGCGCTGCTGGCGCGGAATCGAGTCCCGCGCCGCCGTGACCGCACTACGCGACACTGGAACCTCGAGGAAATCCGCGCCGCCATTACTGGGTGCACAGCCACCGCGACCAATTGACCTCGGCAGGGGCGCCACCCAGGTACCGGAACTGAAATGGCACTGCTCGACATCCACAGACGACACCACAGCCCACACGATAGTTCTCGCGAGAACAGTCCGGTCGCAACGGGCGCGAGCGTCAGGTCCGGGGCGGGGTGGTGCTGCCGATGATGCGGTGGATGCTGGAGCGGCCGACGCTGGACTCTGCGGCGAGGCCGGCCAGGCTCGCGTCGTCGGGGTCGTGGTGCGGCGATGGATCGTTTTGCGTACTGCGAGTGGCAGTTTCGGTTGTTTGCCTCGAGGCGGCCCTTGGCGCGGTCCTTCGCGGGTGCGCAGGTGCCCCAGGTTGGCTTCGAATTCGGCGACCAGTGGTACAAGGTATTGAATGGCGGCCAAGACCTCGATACTCTGGGCCCATGCTGGCCGAGTTCTTCGAAGGCGTGGTGCCAGAAAGCGGGGGTCATGGTCACGTCGGGTGATCTTCCGGGACTGGATCTACCGCATATCGACGCGCACGCCGAATTGGGCGGCCTCGGCGCCGTCGAGCTGCACCATCCCACCCAGGACATCGACCAAGACGGTCTGCTCGACAGCGTGACCATCACCGGCGACGATGCCATGCAGGTGTGGACCGACGTCGATCACGACGGCTTCGCCGATCACGTCAAGGTGGTGGAGAAGGACGGCGACTATACCGCCTGGGAGTTCCATCGACACCCGGACGGAACCTCGGAGTGGATTCGGACGGATCAGGGGCGGCTGGGCACTTGAGCGGTGCCGCCTTCCCGTTGAGGGAGGGTGCGGCAGCGCTGGCACGGGCTGAGTCGGAACTGCGCCGACACTCGTTCCACGACACCACGCGTATGGGTTGTCGATTCGGCGAAATAGCGAACCCCGTCAGCACTTTGCAGCGTCTGAAACAGCTACCAGCTGGCAGTCGGTCACCGAGAGATCCATCGGCCTCCGGGCGGTGCGGCGGCATCGATCTCGTCGCGGGCGCGGAACCACCCGATCCTGTATCCCCTTAGCGGCGAAACAGTGCGAACTGGTTACCACTTTGACGGCAGAACCAGGTCTTACCCAGCCCTTCTTGACCGAATTTAGCCACCCCATTCGCGACACAAGCTCCTTGAGTGGAGTAGTAGTCAACGGTTTCATCAGCCGCCGCCGTACCAGCCTCGCCAAAGGAGAAGGCCGCGATCATCGCCCCACTGATCAGATACTTCAGCATGACAGGAAGTCTATAGCGTGACACTACTGCGTCGCGACTGAATGCGTTGTCTAGGAGCAGATTTCGTCGACGTCGAGGGCAGAGCGGCCGATGAGGACTGTGTAGACCGTGACAGCACGGTTGTTTTCGAAGTTGTGGCATTGATGCCGCCCCGGCACTTCGCGGTGACGACGGTCTTCGTGCTGTGGGGAACTGTCGTCACCGCAGGCTTCGGAGCGCCGGTGTGGCTGGTTGGTCATCGCCGTACTCGGTCTCTTCGCGGTTCATTTTCGATCACTATGTCAATTGACCCGCGAGGTGTCGCGGGACCTTCGCAGACGTCAACAGGGCGCCTTGGAAACCCCCGCGTGCGGAGCTATGCCCGCGCGATCTCGCGCAGATACAGGCACACCTCATCGATCGCCTGTTTCGCTTGCGCGAACACGCCGACTTCGGTGACGAAGCCGTGGAAGACGCCGGTGAACCTGGTCAGCGAGACAGGGACGCCTTCGCCCCGGAGCCGTGCCGCGTACGCCTCGGCGTCGTCACGGATCGGGTCGACCTCCGCGGTCACGAACAGCGTGGGCGGCAAGCCGCGCAGCGACTCGGCGCGCATGGGTGCCGCGAGGTGATCGCCCCCCGGGTGCTCCGCGCCGACGTACTGCTCCCAGCACCAGCGCGCGTCCGCGGCGCTGAGCAGCGGCGCGTCGGCGAATTCCGACCACGACGGCGCGGTGAATGTGTCGTCGACGGCGGGGTAGGCGAGCACTTGCGCCACAGGAAGGGCGCTGCCGCGTCGGTGCAGGCACAGGGCGGCGGCGAGATTGCCACCCGCGGAGTCGCCGCCGACCGCGATCCGGTCCGGGTCGATGCCGAGCTCCGGCGCTGCCAGGGTCAGCCACGCAAAGGCGTCGACGCAGTCTTCCAGCGCTGCCGGGTACGGGTTCTCCGGAGCCAGGCGGTAGTCGAGGGATACGACCGTCCAGCCGGAGCCGGCGGCGATCGCGCGGCACAGCTCATCGGCCCCGTCCAAGGTTCCCAGGACGAAACCGCCGCCGTGCAGGTAGACCAGGGCGGGTGCGGCGCGGCTCGACGTGGCGCTGTCGGCGCGGTATAGGCGAGCCCCGATCGCACCCGCACGCGTCGGCACGGTCAATTGTTCGACGTGGTCCAGCGGCGTGATCGGCTCGGCGGGCGGGGCCGTGTTCATCAGCGCCCGAGCGTGCACCGGCCCGAGCTCGCGGATGGGTTTCGGCAGGGCCTGCCTGATCATCCGGGCCACGGCTGCGGCCTGGTCGTCGAGCAGATTCCACCAGGCGGACGCGTCGTTGTTCATGGGAAGACCTCGCAACTCGTTGACAAGAAGTGATCTGTACCTCACCATCATAGTCATCTGACTCAGACATTTGACTATCAATTCACGTTCTATTCGGGGATCCGCTGTCGGCGGTGCACCGCGCACAGGATCTCGTCGAAATAGAAAGGACAACAAGGATGACCGAAACGACGATCGGCCCCGCTGCGCGCGGGGCTGACGCGGTCGGCGGGGTCGACATTCGGATCGAGGACGACGCGAGTCCGATCGTCCGGTTGATCGGTCGCACCATCGCCGATTCCGTCCGCGCCAACGGTGCGGACTTCATCTCCGGGGCGAGGGAAGGCACGGTTGCCGTCCGCTCCCACGACACCCCGCAGGCCGCGACGATCACCATCTCCGACGGTGCCCTCGCGGTGTCGAGCGGTGTGTTCGTAGAGCCAGATCTCACCCTGACCGTCGACCTGAACGCGCGGTTCGCCCTGGTCGGCGAGCCCGTCGGCGCCGGAGATCTCGCCGCGGCGGCGCTTGCTCTGCTGTCGCCACCACTGCCGGAATGGCGGGTCGCCGCGGAGCGGTTCTGGGCCGCGGCCCGGTCGGTGCCGGGCATCCCTGACGTGCTCGTCGCGATCGCGGCGGGCCCCGACGGGTTGGCGGAGCATGTCGTCGGCGACGGCGAAACCCACTACGTGATCGCAGGCCCATCGGAATTGCTGGCGGGCATCTTCGCGGGCGCCGACGACCTGATCGCCGCCATGTCCAGCGGTCAGATCGGCGTGCGCGGCACGCTTTCTCAGCTGTCGGTGCTGGTCGCCGCATCCTGGAAGGTTCGTTACGATGTCTGAGATCACCGCCGCCCCTGGGGATACCACGGCCGCCGTGCACACGGTCCGGCTCGAGGCCACCAATCACGAGGGTTGCTTCCTCGGCAAGAACGTCGCGCCCAAGAAGTTCGCCGCGAGCGCGGCCTCGGGCTTCGCGATGGCCGATCTACTGTTCGGCCTCGACCTGGGCAACGCGCCGACCTTTGGCTTCCCCTTCCCCGACTGGCGTGGACATGTGTCCGATGTGCAGTTCCGGCCCGACATGTCGACGCTCGTGCAGTGGCGGCCAGGTCTGCAGTCCGTGATCGGTGACTACTGGCAGGCCGACGGCACTCCGATCGGGATTTGTCCGCGCAATCTGGCCCGGAAGTTGGTCGACCGACTCACAACGCGCGGATTCACTGCCACCATCGCGGTCGAGATCGAGGCGACCCTGTTCCAGGAGTCCATCCACGAGGCCCGCGCCAAGGGATATCGCGATCTGACTCCGCTCGGCGGTTCCGCCGGAACCGCGTACCACCTTGCGAAGTCGAAGGACTGGGTCGACTACATGTCCGCGGTCGCTCGGCGTCTCGACGAGATCGGCATCGAGTGGGAAGCGTGGAGCGACGAAGACGCGGCAGGTCAGGTCGAACTCAATCTGGTTCCCGGCGACCCGATCTCGGTTTGCGACAACTGGGCTCGCGCCCGGCAGGTGATGCGCGAAGTGGCCTTCGAGCTCGGTCACACCGTGACCTTCATGGCCAAGCCGACCGCAGGTTACGGCCAGGCCTCGCACGTCAACCTGTCCCTGCAACGCGACGGGATCAACGCGTTCCACGCCCCGGACGGGCCGTCGCTGACGATGCGCCACGCGGTCGGCGGCCTCCTCGCGACGATGCGGGGCGCGACATCGGTCATGCTCCCGCAGATCACCTCCTACCGTCGCCTGGTAGACCTGAGCGGCCCGCCGACGACGGTCACGTGGGGCATCGCCAACAAGAGCACCGCGGTGCGCGCGGTGTGCGGACACTCGGCCTACTCCCGGCTCGAGTACCGCCTTCCCGGCGCCGACGCGAACCTGTACCTCGCGGTCGCGGCCATTCTCGCCGGGGTGATCGCCGGCCTCGACGGCGCGCTGGAGCCCCCCGAACCGGTCAGCGACCTGGCCTGGTGTGTGCCTGATCTGGAGCGACTGCCGGACACGATCACCAAGGCGGCCGCCGCGCTCGAGACCGATCCGATCCTGCGCGAGCAGCTCGGTGACGAGTTCGTCGACTACTGGGTCGGCACGCGGCGGTGGGAGTGGATGCAGTTCCACACCACGGGTGGTGATCCGTCAGCCGAGCTCTCCGAATGGGAGTCGGCCCGATACTTCGAGTTTCCGTGACGGTGGGGGCCGCGACGCCGGGTACCGTCCGGCCGATGATCGGCACCACCGGCCGCCGGGTTCGGTTGCGACTGGTCGAGGGAATGGACCACCGTTACGGTCATCTGTTCACCGACACCTTCATGTCCGACTTCTCGGAACGAATCGCCAGGGCAGGCGGAGTTCCGGTGAACCTGCCTTACGATGCCGATCCGGATGCGCTGTGCCACTGGCTGTCCGGTGTGGTCGTCACCGGCGGGCAGGACGTTCATCCCGCGTGCTGGGGCGGCGATCTGTCGGTGGTCCGTGACGCGGATCCGCGAGATGATCCGATGGTCCACGACGCCGAACGCGACCGGTTCGAGATCGCGCTCGTGCGCACCGCGCTCGACCGGAAGATCCCCGTGCTCGGGGTGTGCCGCGGTCTGCAGGTCCTCAACGTCGCGCTGGGCGGCACCCTGATCCCGCATCTGCCGCCCGATTCCGTCGAGCATTTGTCGTCGTCGCCCCCGCTCACAGACGGCGCCGACGACCACAAGGTGACGTTCGAGCCCGGTTCGATCGCGGAACGGATCTTCGGCACGAGCGCGGTGACCAACTCGTGGCACCACCAGGCGGTCGATCGCTGCGGCACCGGCCTGATCGTCACGGGGCGCACGGCCGACGGCGTGGTGGAAGCGGTCGAGCTGCCAGGAATGCCGGTGCTCGGTGTCCAGTGGCATCCGGAGTGGATGGAGCGCGAGGATCCGGCATTGAGCTGGATCGTCGCCGAGGGGAGCAGGCGGATCTGATCCGGGAAAAGACTGTGGGCCGCCATCGAAGGTGGCGACCCACAGTTGTTCCGGTCGGTGCGAGATCAATTCCCGCTCACCCAGGACATAAGGGAACGAAGGTTTTCCTCGGGCGCGGCTTCTGGGGCCTGGTCCATGGGTCCGGAGCCGAGGTTGACGGCCATCCAGGCGTCGAGCGCACCCAGGGTGAGTTCGGCCTGCCGCTGGGCCGCGGTGCGGTCGGTGAACACCAACCAGTTGAGTGCGAATCCGTCGGACAAGGTGGACACCATGTAGGTCAGCGCGTCGACAGTGTCCGGGCGGATCGCCTGGCCGGCCTTGGTCGAGGCGGCCTCGAGGATCATCCGCACGGTCGCGAACGCCTCGTTGTAGACCATCTCGCCCTGCTTGTCCTCTTGGCGCCGGGCCCAGCTGATCAGCTCGATGATCGCCGCGCCCAGGTCAGGGTTCGCCAGGTACCACTGCAGCACACCGCGTAACAGAGCGCGCGCGCTGGTCTGTACGTCGCCGCGGACGTCGTTGCGCATCAACACTTCCCGATACTGCCCGGCGACGTACTCGAAGACGGCCGCGAACAGCGCCTCCTTCGTGGCGAAGCAGTAGTGCAGCGTGGCCAGCGGGGCGTTCGCCTCCTGCGCGATGCGGCGGGTGGTCGCGCCGTCCACCCCATGAGCGGCGATCATGCGCACGGCAGCGGCCACCAGGTCGGCGCGACGTTCGGCGGAGGGGATGCGAGCCATGCGTTACTCCTGTCGGATCCGATATGAACAATTGATCAAGTCAGGTCTCACACTATCAGCCGGAGCGGCAGGCCATCAGCCGATGATCAAGGGGTGTCGACCAGGGCTGTTAGTCATTTGCCTTGATCAAATGACTTAGTCGCGCTACCGTTATGACTGGCATCACAAGCCAGCTCACCTTGCGGCCGCGCTCGCCACTGGCGTCAGCGCTCACCCCGGCTCACCACCGCCGCCTAGAAACACCCGAAGAGGACGACGTGATCCAAGTCGAATCAGTCCACCCCGAACGTGCGATCGCACTCGATCGCCTGGCCATGGACCCCCCGCTCGACACCCTCGTCGATCTCCTGGCACACCAGGCCGTGCGCGCTCCCGACGGTGAATTCCTCCGGTTCGAGCAACGGGCATGGACCTTCGGTGAAGTCGACGACTGGACCTCCCGCCTCGCGCAGCGACTGGTCGCCGAGGACGGCGTCCGCCGAGGCGACCGGGTCGCGATCATGCTGCCCAACGTGGTGCAGTGGCCGATCGCCTGGTTGGCGATCCTCAAGGCGGGCGGGATCACGGTGCCGGTGAACTCGTCCTATCAGCGGGCAGACCTCGAATTCGTGCTCCGCGATTCCGGCGCCAGGGTGATGTTCACCGACGCGGCGCACGCCCCGCTCGTCGAAGAGGTGCGCACCTCCAACAGCGATCTGATCGATGTCCGGATCATCGAAGCCGCGTCGCCCGGGGGCCTCGTGCGATACCCGGCGGACCGGCCCGCCGTCGACATTACAGGCGCGACGCTGGCGAACCTCCAATACACCTCAGGGACAACGGGATTCCCCAAGGCATGCATGCTGACCCACGACTACTGGACCCGGCTGGGGTGGGTCTGCGCGAACGCGGCCGGTCTCGGGCCCGACGACGTGGCCCTTACCTCGCAGCCGTACTCCTACATGGACCCACAGTGGAACACCGCTCTGTCCCTCACGATCGGCGCGCCGCTGGTCGTGCTACCCCGGTTCTCCGCCTCGGGTTTCATGGCCGACGTCCGCAGGCACCGGGCCACGTTCTGCTACGTCCTCGGCTCGATGCCGACTCTGCTGTTCAAGCAGCCACCCAGCCCTCAGGACCGCGACAACGATCTGCGCATCGTGCTGTGCTCGGCCATCCCCGTCGCGCTCCACGCGCAACTCGAGCAACGGTGGGGCGCGCCGTGGCGGGAGATCTTCGGGATGACCGAAACCGGAGTCGACCTGGTCAGCCTCCCCGAGAACACCGCCGACATCGGCAGCGGACGGCTGGGACAGCCGGTTCCCACCAAGCGGGTGCGGGTGGTCGACCCGCGGGGCCGCGAAGTCGCCGAAGGCGAATCCGGCGAACTGATCACCTCGGGCAAACCGATGATGCTCGGCTACTGGAACCGGCCCGAGGAAACCGCGCAGGTGCTACGCGACGGCTGGCTGCGCACCGGCGATGTCGTGGTCCGGGAAGCAAGCAGCTACCGCTTGGTGGGCCGGATCAAGGACATGGTCCGGCGCGGCGGGGAGAACATCGCCGGCGCCGAAGTCGAACGGGCTCTCGAACGCGACGACAGCGTCATCGGGGCGGCGGTCGTCGGCGTGCCGGACGAGTTGTTCGGCGAGGAAGTCAAGGCCTTCGTGCAACTGACCTCCGGCATAGAGGAGAGCCGGGCCACCGCCGAGCAGATCCTCGACCGCGCACGAAACGAGTTGGCACGCTTCAAGCTTCCTCGCTACGTGGAGTTCGTCGCCGACTTCCCGCGCACGCCGTCCGAGCGAGTGTCGAAGCCGGCGCTGAAGGCGCGCGCCGCCGAGCGCCCCGGCACCACCTACGACCTGCGGCCACCGCGCGAGGACAACTGAGGAACCGCACATGACCGACAACTACCTGGACGTGCGCATCGATGCGGACGTCGCGGTGCTCACGCTGAACCGCCCAGCGAAGCTGAACGCGCTGGATGTGGCCACTCGAGTGCTGCTCGCGCAGACCATCCGCCGGTTCGGCACGGGTGAGCTCGTCCGCGGGATCGTCCTCACGGGCACGGGACGCGCCTTCTCCGCCGGCGAGGACCTGCAGACGCTACCGGCGACCTACGACGAGATCCGCGAAGCCTTCGCGACCTTCCACGACATCACCCGCGCGATTCTCGAGACGAGAATCCCCGTGGTAGCGGCCGTGAACGGGATCGCGGTCGGCGGCGCCTCGGAGCTGACGCTGTGCTGCGATTCGCGGATCGGCAGCTCGGACGCCGAGTACTTCCAGCCGGAGAACCACCGCGGGATCATCATCTCCAACGCCTCGAGCATTTTGATGGGCCGCCTCGTCGGCAACCACGCGATGCGCATCATTCTCGGCTCGCATCGGATCGGCGCGGACGAGGCCCTGCGGATCGGGCTGCTCGACGAGATCGTTGCCCCGGAAACGCTGGTGGACCGCGCGGTCGAGGTGGTCCGGCAATGGAACTCCGATCCCCGTATCACCGCACTGCACCTGGGTCTGCTGCGGCCGCGCCCCGAAGACATCGAGGCGGCGTTCGCCCGCGAAGACGCCGCCGCCCGCCGGTCCTGGGAGTCCGGCGCCTTCAGCGAAGGCATCGAGCGCTTCCGGACATCGAAGAACGCGACGCCGTCGGCGCCCGCATAGCTCAATCGAGATCGGAGACGAAGATGATCACCACCGAAGCGGCGCTCCTCACCGCGCTGAACGAACCGCTGGAATTCACCGAGATCCAGGTCGACGATCCGGAGCCCCACGAGGTCCGCGTCGCGGTCTCCAACGTGGGTCTGTGCCACAGCGACCTGCACTACATGACCGGAACCGTGCACGCCGAGCTGCCCGTGGTGGTCGGGCACGAGGTGGCGGGCGTCGTCGAATCGGTCGGCTCCGCGGTGAGCTCGTTGCGTCCGGGTGACCGCGTCGTCGGCGCCCTCACGCCCTCGTGCGGGTTGTGCCGCAACTGCCAGGTCGGACACTCGACCCAATGCCAGCGCGTCTCCCGGATCCGGCAACGGCCCCGGCCCGCCTTCCAACTGCCCGGCGGCCAGGTCGTCGAGCGGCTCGGGGACGTCGGCGCGTTCTCCCGCCACACCCTCATGCGGGAGAACTCGCTGGTGCAGATGCCCGACGAGGTGGGACTGCACGTGGGCTGCCTGCTGTCGTGCTGCATCATCACCGGCGTCGGCGCCGTGTTCCGCGGCGCCCAGGTGCGCCCCGGCGCAACCGTTGCCGTAATCGGTTGCGGCGGTGTCGGTTCGGCCATCATCCAGGGCGCGCGGCTCGCCGGTGCCTCGGCGATCGTCGCCGTGGATCTCGACGGCGCCCGGCTCGCCGCAGCGCGGACCTACGGCGCCACCCACGTCGTGAACGGCGCGGCCGATATCGCGGCCGAGATCAGAAACCTCCTCGGCGACGGCGTGGACTACTCGTTCGAGGCCGTCGGTTCCGCGCGGACGGCGGCGAGCGCGCTGTCGGTCCTGCGCGCCACGGGTACCGCATGCCTCGTCGGCATCGCACCCGACGGCACCGACCTGACGCTCCCGGCCTCGGATTTCTTCTTCGGTGAGAAGCGCCTGATCGGCTCCTACATGGGCTCTGGCCAGGCGCAGGAAGATATCGCACAGTTCGCCCGTCTCTACCTGCAGGGCCGCCTGCTGCTGGACGAGATGGTCAGCGACGTGATCCCGTTCCGCGAGATCGACAAGGGCTTCGAGGCGATGAAATCGGGGGAGGTGACCCGCATCGTCGCCGATCTCACCGTGTGATCACCCCCGAATCCGTTCCCACCTGAGCACGGAAGGAAGTCGCAGATGTCGAATTCGCCACTGCCCCAACCGATCAACTACATCGCCGACGAGTGGTCCGAGTGCGCGACGATCCCGGACGCCTGGAACCTCGACCCCAACACCGGGCAACCCGTGCACCGCACCGTCACCACCAGCCCCGCCGACGTGGAGCGGGCCCTGCGCCATGCCGAACGGTCCTACGGCTTCGAACGCTGGGACGACGCGGGCGGTGCGGAACGCGCCGCTGTCATCGAGCGCGCGGCCGACATCGTCGAGTCCCGGATCGAGGACATCGCCCGCACCGATGCCCTCACCAGCGGCGTTCCGATCGCGAAAGCCCGGATGATCGCGCAGTTCCTGCCGCACCGGATCCGTTCCGCGGCCGCTGATCTGCGCGCCATCCCGCGGCGCACGGCGCTCGCGGCCGGTGGCCGTGACGTGCGGCTCTACAAGGTTCCGTGGGGGCCCGCGGCCATCCTCACCCCGTGGAACGGCCCCAGTTTCATCCCCGCCGCGAAGGTGGTGAGCGCGCTGGCCGCCGGGTGCCCCGTGATCCTCAAGCCGTCCGAACACGCGCCGAGCAGCGCCCAGATCATCGTCGAGAGCTTCGTCGAGGCGGGGCTGCCCGACGGCGCGCTGCAGCTCGTCCACGGTGCGGGCGACGTGGGCGCGGCCATCACCGGCGATCCCCGGGTGAAGATCGTCTCCTTCACCGGTGGTCCGAACGCCGGTCGCGCGATCGCCCGCGCGGCCGCGGAGGACTTCAAGGTGCTCCAGCTCGAGCTCGGCGGCAACAACCCGGCCCTCGTGCTGGAGGACGCCGACATCGACGTGGCCGCCGACGGGATCCTCGACGGAATGACCAAGCTCAACGGCCAGTGGTGCGAAGGTCCCGGAAAAGTGCTCGCGCACAAGACTCTTGTCGAACCGCTCCTCGAGGCGCTTCTCGACCGCATCTCCCGTATCGAGGTCGGGCACTCGCTCGACGAGAACACCCAGCTCGGCCCGATCTCGAATGCCCCGCATTTCGCCACGCTGCTGAACCGCATCGATGGGCTGCGCGCCAACGGCGCCACCATCCACCAACCCGCGAAACTCCCCGAACTCGACGGGTTCTTCCTGTCGCCGACGGTCGCTTCGGGAGCCGACGCGTCAGTGGCGACCGCCGAGCTGTTCGGCCCGCTGGTCAGCCTGCACGCCGTGGAGTCCGACGAGGACGCCCTGCGCGTGGCCAACACCGACCCGTCGGGCCTGGACGCCTACGTGTTCGGCAGCGACCTGGACCGCGCCATCGAAATCGGCTCACGGGTGCTGTCGGGCGAGGTGCGCGTGAACGGCGCGAAGATCACCGATCTGGCCGACGGTTCGGCACAGAGCTTCTGGGGCTCCGCGGGAATCGGCGGCCACGCCCCCGGGGAGTCCGTGCGGGTGTTCTGCGGCGACCGCGTAGTCGGCGTCGATTCTCCCGACCTTCCCCTGTAACGACCAACCTTCGAAGAAAGCGGCAATCGCTATGAATTCCACCTCCACTTCGGACACCGGGGTCGTCGACGTCATCGGCGTCGGCGCCGGCTTCACCGGCCTCTACCTCGCGCACCGGCTCACCGGATCCGGATGGACCTTCGCCGGTTTCGAGGCCGGGCCGAGCGTCGGCGGCACCTGGTTCTGGAACACCTATCCGGGCGCGCGCTGCGACGTGGAAAGCATCTACTACTCGTACTCGTTCGACGAAGCGCTCCAACAGGAATGGACGTGGAGCCAGCGGTTCGCCCCGCAGGCCGAGATCCTCGGCTACCTCGAGCACGTCGCCGACCGCTTCGACCTGCGCAAGCACTTCACGTTCAACACCCGCGTGGTCGGTGCGACGTGGAACGCGGCCGACCGGCTGTGGGAGGTGCGACTGGACAACGGCCAGACCCGGCGCAGCCGCTACCTGATCTCGGGTGCGGGCGGGCTGTCCACCCCCAAAGACTTCGACGTGCCCGGCCTCGCGAACTTCACCGGCCTGCAGGTGTCCACCAGCCGGTGGAACATCTCGCTCGACGACCTCGCGGGCAAGCGCGTCGCCGTGATCGGCACCGGATCCTCGGGCGTGCAGGCGATCCCGCTGATCGCGGAGGTCGCCGAGCACCTCACGGTGTTCCAGCGCACCCCGAACTATGTGATGCCCGCACGCAACGCCGCACTCTCCCCGGAGCAGGTCGAGGCTGTCAAAGACGACTATGTGGCGATCCGTGAGGAGTGCAGGCACTCGCCCGGCGGCATCCCCGATCGCCCCGTCACCGACAACGCCTTCGACGTCTCGGCCGAGGAGCGCCGACGGCGCTACGAGGAGGCCTATGAGCGCAGCGGTTTCCAGGGCGTCGGCGCCGAGTTCGCCGACCTGCTCATCGACCCCGAGGCGAACCGGACCGCGTCCGAATTCATCCACGACAAGATCCGCGAGATCGTAAAGGATCCGGCCACCGCGGAGCTGCTGGTGCCCAAGTACCACCCGCTGGGCGCCAAGCGCAGCTGCTTCGGAACCGACTACTACGAGACCTACAACCGGCCGAACGTGTCGTTGGTTTCGCTGCGTGACGAGCCGATCGAGACGATGACCGAAAACGCGATCGTCACGTCGAAGGGCGCCTACGAGGTGGACGCCGTGGTGCTGGCCATCGGGTTCGACGCCTTCACCGGCCCGCTGTACGGGCTCAATCTCACCGGCGCTTCCGGCCAGAAGCTGCAGGAGTCCTGGCACGACGGCATCCGGTCCTACCTCGGCATCATGGTCGCGGAGTTCCCCAACTTCTTCATGGTCGGTGGCCCGCTCAGCCCCGCGCTGGTGAGCAACGTGGTGGTGACGATCGAGCAGGCCGTCGACTGGATCGCCGATCTCATCGAGCACGCCCGCGACACCGGTGCCACGCTGATCGAGGCCACCACCGAGGCCCAAACCGAGTGGGTGGACATCACTGAGACGACCGTCGCCCCCACGCTGTTCGCCACGACCGACTCCTGGTACCGCGGCTCCAACATCGAAGGCAAACCCAACACCTTCATGGGCTACGTGGGCGGTGTCGGCAAATACCGGCGCATGTGCACCGAGATCGCCAAGCGCGGCTACCCCGGCGTCGAGATCGACGGCGAAGCGCAGTCGCGCGCTCTTGGCCGCATCCACGAGGAAATCGCATGAGCAAGGCAATCCACCGGCGCTATGTCGCCTTCTCCGATGCGCACTACGCGGGCAATCTCGTCGACGGCGCCTACGCTCTGAAGCTCTTCGGCGACGTCGGCACGAACCTGTCGATCGAACTGGACGGCCACGAGGGCCTGTTCGCCGGCTACTCGTCCGTCGAGTTCCTCGTCCCGGTGCGTGGCGGTGACGTCGTCGAGGCCGAGGCGAGGCTGGTGAAGAAGGGAAACCGGAGCCGCACAGTAGATTTCGAGCTTCGCGTGATCTGCCGCGGCTGCGATGACTCCGGCCGCGCGCAGGTCCTGGAGCCGCCCCTGGTCGCGGTCCGCGCACGCGGCACCGCGGTCATCCCCGCAGACCAGGGGGAGTAGTTGCCATGGAACTGATCTACGACACCGGCTGGGCCGAACAACCTGCCACCGTCGAACAGCCACTGATCGGTGACATCGACTGCGACGTGGTCGTGATCGGCGGTGGGGGCGGTGGTATGTCGGCCGCGCTGCGTCTCGCCGAGAAGGGCGTCGACGTGGTGCTGCTCGAGGCGAAGACACTCGGCTGGGGCGCCACCTCCCGCAACGCCGGATATATCACGAACTCGATCGCCGCCGATCCGGAGCTGCTGGGTTTTCTGCTGAAGCGCGAGCGGCTGCGCTCCCTGTACCGGTACGCCGAGAACGCGGTGCATTTCGCCGAGGACGCCGTCGCGCACCACGGGATCGACTGCGGCTACCGGCGAGAGGGCATTGTGATGGCCGCCGTTTCCAAGGGGCAGCTGCGGCATGCGCGCCGAAACGCGAAGGTCATGGCAGAGGCCGGATCGTCGGCCGAATTCGTCGAGGGCCGGGCGGCCGGCCTTCCGGAAGGCTTCCTGGGCGGAGTGCGCGAGGGCGTCGGCGGCACGCTGAACCCGGGTGAGTTCGTCCTCGGTCTGCGGGCCGCGACGATCACGTCCGGTGTGCGTGTTCACGAGCACACACCCGCCCGCGACCTCACCGACACCGGAGACGGCGTTACCGTCGAAACCCCGAACGGAAGGGTCAGGGCTCGCAAGGCGCTGCTGGCCACCAACGCCTACAGCGCGGGCCTCTCCATCACGCCGAAGAACCTCGCGACCCCGGTGTGGACCTCCTTGGTCGAGACCGAACCCGTCGCACCCGAGCGACTCGACGAGATCGGCTGGACCAGCCGCGCCCCGATGGTCACGCTGCACATGATCATCGAGAGCTACCGCGTCACTCCACGCGGCACCATCGTTTTCGGCACCCGCCGCGTGCAGGCCGGCCGCAACCCGCTGCCGGAGCGCACCCCCGCGCCGCACATCGCCGACGACCTCGTCCGCGGATTCCACGAGCGTTTCCCCGGCCTGCGCGACATCACACCTCAGAGGGCCTGGGGCGGCTGGATCGGGATGAGCTCCACCTGGCTCCCCGTCGCCGGTGAGGCTTCCGACAACGTGCTCTACTCGCTCGCCTGCAACGGCCACGGCTTCGCCCAAGCGCAGTACGTGGGCCATCTGCTCGCCGACCGGATCGGCGGCGCGCCGCTACACGACGACCTGGCGGCGATCTGGCACGGCCGCAAGCGATTTCGGCGCAGTTTCGTCAGCGGCCCCGCGCTGTACGCGGGCTGGCTCGCCGACCGCGCCGCCGACCGCCTGGCAGCCCTCACGAAATGACCATCTGCGCGAACCGCCCTCCAAGGAGAAAATCATGTCCATCAAAGAACTGCTCTTCGCGGTCGCGGACATCTGGATGATCGCCGTCGGATTCACCTACGGGATCAAGTTCATCCGTACCTACAAGAACTACCTGCTCGGCATCGAGTGGATCATTGTCGCGACGTCGGGTACGAACTTCCTGATCTACGGTCTCATCAAGGCCGGTCACGACAGCCCGATGTACGCCGTCGCCTACTTCCTCGACGCCTTCTCCCGGTCCATCGGCATCACGCTGATCCTGGTTCTCGGGCTGATGAAGGTCACCCACCGGTACATGCCGTCCGCGGCGGTGGACTTCGGTGCGTTCGCCCTCGCGGCCGCGGTGGGCTTCGTGCTCAGCCAGTTCGCCGGGGAGATCGGCACCCCGGGCAAGATCTTCTACATCGTGGTCAACGTGCTCACCACGATCTTCCTGGTCTACTTCGTCAAGCGCCTGTGGGAGATCCGCGAGCGCGGGCACGCCGTGTGGGCCGCCGTCGCCACCGCCTGCGGATTCGTCATCGCCGCGATCTACGACTTCGTCCACATCCCGGGCGACGACGCGGAGCACACGATCTTTTACGTCTTCGCGCTGTCCACGTGGGGCCTGCAGATGTTCGCGTACTACCGCGCCTACCGAGCGTTCGACGCCTACAACAAGCGCGTCGACGCCCAGGCCGTCAGTCCCAGCGCTCCGGCTACGGCTTGAGCCGCGCCGTGCCACAGGGACCAGCTGGTCGCCTCCGCGGTGTTCGAAGCGCCACTGAGCGGCGACCAGGGATGGTCGGCGGCGATTCGCCGGAGCGTCCCTTTTGATCGATCTAGAGTCAGGAACCGAAATGACAAGGCACGAAGTGCATGAAGAGACTACCGAGGTAGTCGTTGTCGGCGCCGGGATGTCGGGGCTGATGGCGGCCACGACGCTGGCGCCGGAGACCGACGTAGTCGTGCTGGAATCCACCGGTCGCACGGGTGGACGAGTCGAGACCATCCGGCTGGGCGATTACTGGATCAACGTCGGCACCCAGTTCACCGAGGGCACCGGCACGCTGATCGATGCCCTCGACCGGCACGGCATCGAGATGGGCTCGCTCGCAGGCAAGAGCATCGCGCTGTACTTGAACGGGGGAGTGGTCGACACATCCAATCCCGTCGCGCTCATGTTCCGCACCCGGATGACCATGATGGACCGTCTCGGGATGGCCGTCGTCGGTGCACGCATCCTCTCGGTCATGCCGTTCTTGGAGTCGCCGAGCCGTATCGCGCAACGGGTTCGCGCCAAGCTCGACACCAGGCTGGCGTCGTACCTACTGAAGGGTGTCCGGTCGGAGTTGGCCGCCTCCGTTGTCCGGTCGTGGTCAGCGCAGTGGATGGGATGCGAGGTGGAGGAGACGGCCGCCACCCAGTTCGTCACGTCGGTGGGCCTCGCGCTGGCCGACCCGGAGAAGATCCCGAACTTCTCGCTGCCGGTGGGTGGCAACCAGACGTTGACCGACGTGCTGACGGAAGATCTCGCGGGCCGGATCCGGCTGAACTCTGTGGTGCACTCGGTGCGGCAGGACGGTGACGGCGTTGTCGTCGACTATCACGACGGTGACCGGCCTGTGCGGCTGCGGGCGAAGCGTACGATCGTGACCACACCCGCCGATATCGCCGAGCGGATCATCCCGGACCTCCCACAGCAGCACCGAAACGCTTTCAACGACATCACCTACGGCCGGTACGTGATCGTCGGATTCTTCACCGAAGAAGTCGGGCCGCAGCGCTGGGATGACTACTTCGGCGTCTCGACGCCGCAACTGTCATTCCAGGCGATGTTCAATCACGCCGCGGCGATGCGGAACGGCGACGATCGTAAGCCGGGTGGAGCACTGGCCTGTTTCGCCGGCGGCGCTCAGGCCGACCGTTTGTTCGACCTCAGCGACGAGGAAATCGTGTCGCGATTCGCAAAGGACCTGATCGCAGTGTTCCCCGAGCTGCTAGGGAAACTGGGCGAGGGCATCGTGCGGCGGCACCGCCGGGTCGTGCCCTTCTGGGCGCCCGGGCGGAGGAACTCGCTTCCGACGTTGCGTGATCCGCTCGGAAGCATCTACCTCGCCGGCGACTACCAGCTCGATCTGCCTTCGCTCGCCGACGCAGCCACTTCAGGCGAACGAGCGGCGAACGCGGTACTGACGAGTCTGGGCCGACTGCGATAGACGGAGAACCACGCGCATCCGCCAGCGAACTGCACCTGGCAGCCACCGCCTTCAACCTCATAAGATCCAGAAGGCGGCCCCGCCGGCCGGATGCACCACCGGCCAGCCCACCCGAACGCGTTCCGGTGAAAGCGTTTCACGGCCTTCACACCTCGAAGGCGCGGCTCGCCGGATTCGGCAACGGATTGCACTCCGGCGGCTACCCGCACCAGCTCAGCGATGCCGTGTCGGTGCTCGTCGCCGCAGTGCCCGGGTGCTGCATGATGGTTTCCATCTTCGTGGCCGGGACTTTCATGTTGGCAGTGCGCCCGCCCATGCCCAGCGCGGTACCGGTGCTGCGGGAGCCGAAACTCAGCGGCGGTGCAGCGCGGGACAAGCTCGGCCCGCCGGATCTGTCCACGAACAGCTGATCGAATTATGTCGGCACCGCCCACGTCGGCGCCTACACACACCCGGTGTGACTCGCGGCGGTAGATGGCGGTGTTCTCGCACCGTCAGGTGGCGCCGATTACGAGGGTGGTGCGGGCGGTTTCGACCACGTCGGCGGTGATGGTGTGGAGTTCGTTGATCTTCATGATCGCTGCCAGCGACAGGTGCGGGCGGCGCAACGACATTGCTTCGATCAGCTCGATCAGGTGCTCGAGAGAACGGCCGAGCCGGTCGAGCCTGGTGACGACCAGTTGATCGCCTTTGCCGCGTACACGGGATGCTTTACACACCCGGCCTGCGGGAACGTGCTGTTGCCCAGTGCGTCTCGCGAACATTCGTTCGTAAGACATCATGCCAGGACATGTTTGTGGGCTGGAGCTGCCGGTGGCGGCATCGAGTCGATGATGCGGAGTTTACAATCGCTGCGCAAACGTGATGATGATCTTCTTCATCGTTCGACTATCAATGCGGTGCGATTGAGAACCACCCAGGCATACGTGTCGTTGATCCGGTACGCATCGTAACCCAGGCTGGCGCCGTATCGTCCCACGTCCGACAGCACATTCTTACGCTCTTCCAGTTCTGTTCTCCTCGTAGACTTTTCGGGCTCCCTTTCCAACTCTGCGCGGATCGATTCCAGTTCCTCGTCTCGTTTTGCGGTCGGGGAGCGTAAATCAGTCTTCAGCGCGTCGGGATGCATCGCCATACGAATCACGCTGCCCTGGTCAGGCCCCCCGGCTGCCCAGTGCTCGGCCATCTCCCGGAGCTGGGCCGAATCAGGTTCGCTCGAACCAGGTTCGCGGCCGAAAACGTAAGTACCGCTCCCGCTCCCACCCCTTCCTGGAAAGAGGCTGCCGGTTTTGAATTCCTCTGCGTCCTGCTGCCTTTGCACGCCCCGGGACATTTCCATCCAACCCGCATCGACAGCCTCGCGCATACCCTCGGCATCCACGAGGCGAGGCAAGCCGTCGAATCCTTGGCGCCGGAGTATCTGCGCCAACGCGTGATCGCCACGCTCATAGCGCAGAGGCCCCTCAATCGCGTGATTGAGCTGACGATAATCGATATCGCTGAGCAGACTACGGTCCGTTTCCCGCGAATCGATCCCGCGGATCCGCTGCGCGATCTCTTCGTCGGTTTGTCCGACCCCGGAGACCCGACGAAGTTCGTGACCGAACTCCCTGAGTGGGCGCTCATGAACTTCGGCTACGCCCCTTGTTACCCCGCAGAGTCTTTGAATCAGCTCGGAGATCGCCTTACCCCACAGTGTGATCCTCCGGCCTCGACGAGCTGCGCGCCCTCAACACAGGTGTAGCGAAGATAGCCTCGACATCATACGAGAACCCCTCTACCTCGGACCCAGATTCCAGACTCATCACTGCGAGTCACACACCCGGCCCGCACTCGTGGGTGTCGTAAAACGATCTTGGTTCTCCGACACCGTTCCTCCGGCGGTGTGGTCCAGATGCTGAGGTCGGCTGATCCGCGCGGCGGGTTGCCGCGGCTCGGCACGATCGCAGGTGGTCATCGGCTGGGGGATGTCCGGCCAGGATCCGGTTCAGCTCAACGCGTATCGGGGCTGTGGGGGCTTGCCCGCCAAAATCTGTATTGCAGGGTGTAGACATTCTGGGGGGCGGGGTGTAGTTTCTGTGTTGTTGGAGATGAGATGTCTGGTTGGCCGGGCAGGTGAACTGCACCGGATGCAAGATCCACCATCCCCTCCGGCGGAGAAGAGAATCCGGTGCAGTC